>CAJYBK010000108.1 GCA_913064955.1 uncultured Flavobacteriales bacterium | reverse complement strand
TCGAACATAAGCCTTGGTATAAAAAGAATCCACATAACTTGTTCCAAACGGATCTAACGCTTCATAACATTTTTCCCATTTTTTATTTTTCATATTTAGAATCCCTTCAGCTGTAAACAGCATTCCATTTCTAGCATTTCTAGTTGGCATTACACAGTCAAACATATCTACTCCTAACGCAATATTCTCTAATAAATTGACTGGGGTACCAACTCCCATCAAATACCTTGGTTTGTCTGCAGGAAGAATATCACAAACTATCTCTGTCATTCCATACATATCCTCATGAGGCTCACCTACAGAAAGTCCACCGATAGCATTACCTTCCCTTTCGAACGATGCAATTTTCTCTGCTGACTGAACCCTTAAATCCTTGTAAACGCTACCTTGTACAATAGGAAACAATGTTTGATCATATCCGTATTTCCCTTCCGTAGCGTCAAATCTTTCACAGCATCTTTTCAACCAACGATGCGTCATATGCATTGATCTTTTTGCATAAGAATATTCGCATGGATAAGGTGTACACTCATCAAATGCCATAATAATATCTGCACCAATAGTTCTTTGGATATCCATCACCCCTTCAGGCGAGAAAAAATGTTTACTTCCGTCAATATGAGACCTAAAAGTCACACCTTCTTCCTTAATTTTTCTGGTACCCGATAAAGAATAAACCTGATACCCTCCGCTATCCGTTAAAATGGGCATATCCCAATTCATAAATTTATGAAGTCCTCCAGCACCTTCAATAACATCAAGACCTGGTCTTAAAAAAAGATGATAAGTATTCCCTAAAATTATTTGAGCTTTAATATCTTCTTTCACCTCATGTTGGTGAACACTCTTCACGGTAGCGGCCGTTCCAACCGGCATAAATATTGGCGTCTCTATCTTGCCATGCGCTGTCTCCACTACTCCTGCTCTAGCCTTACTTTTTGGATCTTGTATCGTTAATTCAAACTTCATTATCTTAATCAATTGTAAACGGCAAAGATAGAATGAATTCTGAAATCAGACAGTAGTTAAAATTACCAACATAAAATTGAAAAAATACTGACAAACATCATAAATCACATTATGAAATACAATTACTTTTATTGCCTGTCAATGACTACATTTACATCTTTTGACAGACAATACTTATGAGCAACAGCAAAACCATTAACGTAATTAAAGCCTCTGGTGACAACGCTCTGTTTGATGAAAGCAAGATTGTAAGATCCCTTCAAAAAGCTGGAGCCAGTGACCAAGAAATAAGCAAGATTCTAAAAGAAGTTCATGCATTCATTTACGATGGTATATCTACTAAAGAAATATATAAAAAAGCATACTCTTTTTTAAAGAAATCCCTTCCTTCCAATGCCGCTAGATACAAACTAAAGATGGCATTATTTGAATTAGGGCCAACGGGCTACCCGTTTGAAAAATTAATTGGAGAATTAATGCATCGACAAGGATACAAAACGAAAATTGGTGCTATTCTTAAAGGTCTTTGTGTTAATCACGAAGTGGATGTAGTAGCATCCAAAGGAGATACTCATTTTCTTGTGGAGTGTAAATTCCATGCGGAACAATCTAGGATTTGCAATGTTAAAGTTCCCCTTTACATTAACTCTAGATTTGATGACATTCAAAAACAGATGAGAAAGGACTCCAAAGATCTTAGTCAACTTCATCAGGGATGGATTGTCACGAATACAAGATTCTCTGACGATGCAATGCAGTATGGTAGATGTATAGGTCTCAAGTTAATAAGTTGGGACTACCCCAGAAACAATAGTCTTAAAGTGCAAATAGATGAAAACGGACTTTATCCCATTACATGCTTATCAACTATTACTGTTGCGGAAAAACAAAAACTTTTAGCAAAAGATAAAATATTATGTCGAGACATTCTAAAACAACCGGAAACACTCAACAACATAGGTATTAATAGCAAAACTCGACAAAGCAATATATTGAAAGAATTAAGAGAACTTTGCAATACACATCATTCAAACAACAAACCAATACAACATGGAAAATAAATCAATCAATCTTCACTTTTTAGGAGCAGCAGGTACGGTTACAGGTTCAAAATACCTAATTGAAACAGAAGATAAAAAAATCATGATAGACTGTGGACTTTTTCAAGGTTTGAAGTCGCTTAGAGAGTTAAATTGGAATTACCTTCCTATAGACGTAACAACACTAGATGCAGTTTTGCTAACTCATGGACACCTTGACCACGTTGGCTTCCTTCCTAGGTTAATGAAAATGGGTTTCAAAGGTATTGTTTATGGCACCCCACCTACGCTAGAAATTGCAGAAATAATTCTAAGAGATAGTGCCAAAATTCAAGAAGAAGATGCTGAAAGAGCCAATAAAGAAAAATTCACCAAACACTCACCTGCAGAGCCTTTGTACGACACATATGATGTAGAACAAGTATTGGAGAGATTTGTAAATGTTCACCCAGACAAATGGATGGAATTCGGCAACAACATAAAAGCAAGATGGCAATTTAACGGTCACATTCTCGGTGCTACTTTTATTGAGTTGGACGTTTATGATAAAAGAATAGTTTTCTCAGGGGATATTGGCAGAAATGATGACCTGCTTTTGGAGACTCCAAAAAGACCTGAAAAAGCAGACATTCTATTAATAGAGAGTACTTATGGAGGGAAAAAGCATATTGACGAAGATATCGAGGAATTGCTTAAAACCATAATAAATCACACCATTGAGAAAGGTGGAAATTTGATCATCCCTAGTTTTGCGGTTGAAAGAACTCAAACGATTATGTATATTCTTTGGAAATTGCACAAAGAAAACAAGATCCCTTCGATACCTATGATAATGGATAGCCCAATGGGGGCTCATGTACTAGATGTTTTTCAAAAATATCACGAATGGCACAAATTATCCATACAAGAATTTAAAGAAATTACCAGACTTTTTAAGGTGGTAGAGTCTTACAAAGAAACATGGGAGGTCATCAACAACACAAAAAGTAAAATAATCATTGCGGGAAGCGGTATGATCACTGGAGGAAGAGTACTTACGTATTTAAAGCAACTTGCCAAGAAACCTGAAACTTCTGTTCTACTAGTAGGCTACCAAGCGGAAGGCACAAGAGGAAGGCAATTACTAGAAGGAGCAGAAGAAATTAAAATCCATGGTAAATATGTTCCTGTAAAGGCCGAGATATACAATTGCCAAAGTCTATCAGCTCATGCAGACCAATCAGAATTATTGGAATGGGCTTCAGGTATTAAAAACAAACCTGAAAAAGTTTTTATAGTTCACGGGGAGCAAAGTTCTGCGGATGCCTTTAGGGTAAAATTAAAAGATGAGTTTGACTGGGATGCGACCATACCTAGCCTTAATTCTATCGAGGAAATTTAAAGAAACTGACCTATAACTTTAGCGCAATTTTGCATTGCTTCAATTTCTTGCGGATAATATTTTACGTTTTCTATTGGAAAACACCCTTCCTTAGTTATTCTGGACATTACGCTCATGTACAAAGGTTTGGTTTTAAATAATTCGCTCAAATTTTGAGTTAACAAGTTTGAAAGCGGCAAAACATCTTGAGAATCCTCCAAAATAGATTCCATAATAAAAACCGCACAATCAACTGCACCGTATATACTTGACCCCTGCGTCATTTTTATTTTATGGGCAGCCGTTTTAACATTCGACAAGCAACGACCTATATCATCCTGACTTAGCACCATATCAATAGGTTCTCCATCGATTTTTGAAATCGAGTTAATCATGGCAATAGACTGTCCATGTTCACCTAAAAGTATGGCTTTGAAATCTTTTTTGTGTTTTATTACTTTAGAAATGTAGTAATTCATCCTAGCAGAATCCAACAAAGTTCCTGTTCCGATAACTTTTTCTGGTGATAAGCCAGTACTTAAATAGTTAAAATGACTTATTACATCATCTGGATTAGAGATCACTATTATTTTAGAATCTACCTTCGGCTTGAAATCCTTAAATATAGCTATAGTTAATTTAATATTTTGACCTGCTATATCTAATCTAGACGCACCCATTGGCACACCAACTCCCACACAATGAAAAATAAATTCGGATTCATTTAAAAAACTCCAATCATTGAGAATAATTTCAGCGCTGCCTTTCAACATAGCTGCATGACCAATATCAAGTATGCTCCCCTCTATTGAAGAAGAGGGATCTATTACGTTAATTTCAAAACAATATTTATCCGAGTTGATTAGTAAATGTGCTAATGCTCTTCCTATGTTTCCAAATCCAACAATAGATACTTTTAAGTTTTTCATAAAAAAGATTAATTACTAGTTATTTCGAAATATATAAAACGTTCTAAAGTTAGAATTAATACATTTAAATTTAATCACTTATCCTTCCTTTTTTAGATGTTAATTTCCTTTAACAATCTTTAACACTGCTCATTTGCAAAAGTAACTCAATGAATGCGAAATTTGTCTACAGATAAAAATTACATTTGTCAATATTAAAATGAACATGGAAAATTTAGATCAAAACAATCCGATTGCTGCAGAAACTAGCACAAACAGCAACCCTACTGCAACAACACAAGCGGGAACAGACATTCGAGCTTTAAATGAATTGATTCAAACAGAAAGCGCATTTCTTGATTTGATTAAATTAGAGATGAACAAAGTAATTATTGGACAGCCACAAATGGTTGAAAGATTGCTAATCGCTTTATTATCAAATGGCCACATTCTTTTAGAAGGTGTCCCTGGCTTGGCTAAAACGCTTGCTATCAACACACTTTCAAAAACAATTGAAGCTTCATTTAGCAGAATACAATTTACACCAGATTTGCTTCCTGCAGATTTGTTGGGTACTATGATTTACAATCACAACAAAGAAGAATTTGTATCTAAAAAAGGACCTATTTTCGCCAACTTTGTTTTAGCAGACGAAATTAACCGTGCACCTGCCAAAGTGCAATCTGCATTACTTGAGGCAATGCAAGAAAGACAAGTAACGATTGGTGATGCAACTTATAACCTTCCAGAACCTTTCTTAGTTTTAGCTACACAAAACCCAGTAGAACAAGAAGGAACTTATCCATTACCAGAAGCTCAGGTTGATAGGTTTATGATGAAGGTAGTTTTAGATTACCCTAAAAAAGAAGAAGAAAAATTAATCATCCGTCATAATGTATCTTCAGCAGGTTTCCCAAAACCAAATAAGGTAGTTTCACCTGAAACCATTTTAAAAGCAAGAGAAATCGTGAAGCAAGTTTACATGGACGAAAAGATAGAACAATACATAGTAGACATCGTATTCGCAACAAGAAACCCGAAAGACTATAATCTTCCAGACTTAGAGCCTCTAATTGAATTTGGAGGATCTCCAAGAGCAAGTATAGCACTTGCAACGTGCGCCAAAGCTTATGCTTTTATTAGAAGAAGAGGATATATCATACCTGAAGATGTTCGTGCAGTTTGTCATGACGTGCTAAGACACAGGATTGGACTTACATATGAAGCAGAAGCTGAAAACGTGACTACTGAGACTATCATCAACACAATTTTGAACAAGATAGAGGTACCTTGATAAGAAGAATCTAGACACTAGATTCTAGATATTTAATAATTATTAGTAACCCACTTTAACAAAATAGTCTAACGTCTAGCATCTAAGATCTAGCGTCTCAAAACCAATGGATACCAAAGAACTCATAAAAAAAGTAAGAAAGATTGAGATTAAAACCAGAGGCTTGTCTACACAAGTTTTTTCTGGTGAATATCACTCTGCTTTTAAAGGTCGAGGAATGGCCTTTGCTGAAGTTCGTGAGTATATGCCAGGTGATGAGATCAGAACCATTGATTGGAACGTTACCGCAAGGTTCAACGAACCATATGTAAAAGTGTTTCAGGAAGAGAGAGAATTAACCATGATGCTCATCGTGGACATTTCCGGTTCTTCTGATTTCGGGACGAAAGGTCAATTGAAAAAAGAATTGATTGCGGAACTTTGCGCTGTACTTGCATTTTCCGCTGCGCAAAATAATGACAAGATTGGTGTAATTCTTTTCTCTAGTCAAGTGGAACTATTTATTGCCCCCAAGAAAGGTAGAAAACACATACTAAGAATAATTAGAGAATTACTGGAGTTTCAACCCCAAGAAAAAGGCACTGATTTAGCTCATGTATTAAGACATTTCAACAACGCAATTAAAAAAAGAACAATTGCCTTTGTTATTTCGGACTTCAACTCTCAAGGCAACTTGGAAGAAGTATTTAAAATAGTAAATAAACGACATGACTTGGTAGCTCTTCAAATAGAAGACCCAATGGAACAAGAACTTCCAAACTTAGGATTAATTCAATTGGAAGACAAAGAGACTAATGAAAAAAAATGGGTAAATACTTCTAACAAAAAAGTAAGAACTCAATGGAAAGCAGATGCACTTAGACGAAACAAAGAACTTACACAAGCCTTTAGAAAATCTGGTGTAGATTTCGTGAAGATTGAGACCAACAAACCGTACATTTTACCATTAATGAATTTATTCAAACGAAGATGATAAAGTACCTACATATCATTTTAGCTTTGCTGCTGAGCGTTTCATTGTATGCACAACAGAACATTACTTTTAGTTTGGTAACTGAAAAGAATAAGATTGCCATTGGTGATCCTATAAACGTGAGTATGAGAATCAATTATCCTGCTCATATTGTTCCTTCCTCCATTACATTTCCTGAGTTAGAATCTAACCAAACGCTGAATGATACAGTAGATGTTTTAACCGCTCAATCTCCCACTTCTGTTTCGGGTCATGACAATCAGGGCAATCCCCTGATGACATGGCAACAAGACTTTACCATTGGTATTTATGCTGGTGGAAATATTGAAATAGGTCCTTTTGAGGTAGTCGTAGGAGTCGGAGAAGAAAAAGATACAATTCAATCAAATGTCGCTACCGTTGCAGTAGATTCACCTGAACTTCAAAAAGACAAAGGTTTTGTAGGGATAAAAGGAATCGAAAAAGACCCTTTCTCTATCTGGGAAAGGATTCTTCTTTGGTTTAAAGAATATTGGCTATGGTTATTGATTCCTTCGCTAATTATAATCGGCACAATTGTTTTGTTGAAATACTTAAAGAAAAAACCTGAAGTAGCAGCACCATCTGCGCCTGCTATTCCATTGCCAATTCAATTACTAGAAAAATTAGAGCAAGTGGAACAAGCTGCTCAATGGAAAGAAGGAAAACATAAAGAATACTACTCCGATGTTACCGATGTGATAAGAAAATTCTTAGAGTACAAATACAAAATTCCTGCATTAGAAAAAACTAGTGATGAAATTTTACATAGTTTGTCTTTATCTGCAATAAATAAAAACGACTACAACCAATTGCAAAACTTATTCTCTTTGGCCAACATGATTAAGTTTGCCAAATCTATGCCTGTTGCGGAAGAAAATATTCAAGCAATGACCATAGCCAAAGGATTAATTAATAAAGAAATTAGAAAGGCAAAATGAGTTGGAAGGACACATATCAATTTGCAGACGCATGGATACTTTGGTTCCTGTTAATTATTCCAATCCTTTGGTTTCTGTACTTCTGGAAAGGTCAGCATTTAACTACAAGTTTTGCTGCCAATTTTGGCAAAAATAATAGCGAATTAAAAAACAGTGATGCAAGGTTTATAAAACCAATTCAATTTGTACTTAGGACTTTGGCATTGGGTATTTTCATTACAGCATTGGCAAGACCTCAAGTGTCTAAAAACAGTCCAACATATAAAGAGCAATATAGAGAAGGAATAGACATCGTCATCGCACTAGATGCTTCTGGCAGTATGCTTTCCCAAGATTTTACTCCTGATCGATTTGAGGCTTCAAAGGCCGTAGCACAAGAATTTGTGGCAGAACGTCCTAATGACAAAATAGGATTGGTTATTTTTGAAGGAGAAGCCTATACACAATGCCCTCTAACCAGTGACAATAAAATAGTCAAAGAATTAATTGGAGAAGCGAAAAGAGGGGTTGTAATGGAAGGGACTGCAATAGGCATGGGCTTAGCTACTTCGGTTAACAGACTTAGAGATAGTGATGCTAAAAGCAAAGTAATCATCTTATTAACTGATGGGGTAAATACTCACGGAAAAATACACCCGCTAGCTGCAGCTGAAATGGCTAAAGAGTTTGGTATTAGAGTTTATACTATCGGAGTTGGCACAAATGGCCAAGCAAAAACTCCGGTTGCTATAAATCCAGTAAATGGCGCTTACATATATGACTACGTAGATGTGGAGATTGATGAAGAAACTTTAAAACAAATTTCAAAAGAAACAGGCGGCAAATATTTCAGAGCAACAGACAATGAAAAATTAAAAGAAATTTATCAGGAAATAGATCTTCTAGAAAAAGCCAAATTTAAATCTGTTGAATATGAAGTAGACGTACCGGAAAGAAGCATGCCTTTGATTTTTCTAGCATTGATTTTAATTGGAATTGAACTTGTATTAAGCACTTTATTTAAATCATTATCGTGAGTAAGTCAACTAAATATAATTTCAGTCTTTCGAGTTTCCTGATAGTTTTAGGAATTGGCGAACTTATATTCTGGGGTATTGCCTATATAATGTGGCAATACATTTCGGAGAACGAGCCCTCGTTTCAATTTGAACACCAATGGTTTCTTTATGGATTTCTAATCTTTATCCCTATTCTAATTGGAAGTTATCTCTTTATAAAAATTTGGAAAAATAAGACTATAAAGAAATATGCAGATGTTCAGTTGCTACCGCATCTAACTAATGGCTACAGCAATGGTAAAGCACTAACTAAATATCTTTTACTTCGATTCGGACTGTCTTTCCTTATTATTGCTGGAGCAAATCCACAATATGGAGAAAAAGAACGCGAAGTGGTCTCTAAAGGAATTGACATCATGATAGCGGTAGATGTAAGTAACAGTATGCTTGCTGAAGACCTCGTAAAAGATAAAAGTAGATTATATGTTGCTAAGAAAGGAATATCTCAATTATTAGATCAACTACACGGAGACCATATTGGGATTGTGGTTTTTGCAGGTGATGCATTCAAGCAATTGCCTATCACACCTGACTATAACGTAGCGAAAATGTTTCTTAAAAATATCAATACGGACATGATGACCTCGCAAGGCACAGATATTGGAAACGCTATTGAGGAGTGCATGAGTTCATTTGATTTTGAGAAACCAACCAACAAAGTGATTATTGTATTTTCGGATGGTGAAGACCATGAGCAACGTGCTTTAGAAGTGGCTAAACTTGCCAAAGAAAATGATGTTGTGATTCATACAATAGGCATGGGAACCACAAGCGGTGTGCCTATCCCAACTTTCAATAGTAAAGGAAACAAAACCGGATATAGATCTGATCAAAGTGGAAATACTGTTCTAACCAAACTTAATGAAAATGTATTAATAGAAGTTGCTGATGCTGGTGGAGGTTCTTACACCAGAGCCCAAGGATATTCTATCGGATTAGATGGCCTAGTTGCTGCTATCAATGAAGTTGAGAAAACAGCTATGAACAAAGACAAATATCTTACATATGCTGATCATTTTCAGATATACTTATTACTAGGGATTTTGTTTCTATTAGTAGATTTGTTCTTTACAGAAAGAAATGGATTTGGTTTTAACCTTCGAAAAATTGCTTAAGATGAATAAATTAATTCTAACATATCTTGTTGCTTTTTTAGCTTTTCCTTTTGCTGGTTCAACGCAAGCAAAAGAGAAAATCGAACTCAATGATGGCGTTGCTCAATATGAAAGAGGCAAATATAAGGACGCCCAAACTAAATTCGAAAAAGCTTACGCAGAGAATCCCAATTACGCTAGAGCGCTCTACAATGCAGGAAACTCAGCCTATTTGAGTGGAAACTTTGACACAGCAATGATTTACTACAATGACTATGCTCAAAAAGTTGACAATAAAAATGAAATCGCCAAAGCGCATTTTAATATAGGCAATGCTAATCTACAAAAAGCTAAAAATGCAGAGGCCAATCCTGAGACAATGAGTACCGCTCAATCATATTATAAAGAAGCAATCAACTCTTACAAGCAGTCTTTGAAGAATAACCCGAATGACATTGAAGCTAAATACAATTTAACCTACGCGTTGGACAAACTCAAAAAAAATCAAGAGCAGCAACAGCAAGACAAAAACAATCAATCTGACAAAAGCGACCAAGAAAAAGAAAAACAAGATAAAGGGGAGAAAGGAGACAAAGGTGAGCAAGGAGAAAATGGCGACCCTAAGGAAAATGATGACCAACAAGGTGACAAAGGAGACAAGCAAGAAGGAGATGAAAATGGCAACCAGGAAAGCGAAGAAAAAGGGGATCAAGAAAAAGATCCAAATGGAAATCCTGATGAACAAGATCAGGAAAAAGAAGGTGATGAGAAAGATGGCAAAGGTCAAGACAACAAAGAAGGCAAACAGAATGATGAGCAACCAGTAGAAGGTCAAATCTCAAAAGCGCAAGCCATCAAAGATTTAGATGCTATCAACGATGATGAAGGAAAGATTCTTCAAAAAGTTTATCAGAAAAAAGGAGATAAAAAAGGTAAAACTAGTTCAGGTAAAGATTGGTAAATTTGCGGATACAACATTGAAATGAAAAATTGGATTAACATATTGAGTATTAAATTGCTTTTGATAAGTCTATTAACCTGGGCTCCTCAAAGTAATTTCGCACAAGGAGACATCTATGTAGATATAGAATGTACCAATCAGTACCCTGGTGTAGGAGAACAAATCAAAATATCTTATGTCCTCAAACTTAAAATGAAAGGTGGAATGGCTTCCATTAGTCACAGTGGTATAAAAATTAAGAAACCATCAATGGAGGGACTAAATGTAACTCAGGAAGGCAATGAAAGTACCGGGTTTTCTTTTGGCGGAGGGCGAGATATGAAATTATCAAAGTATTCTTTCATTGCTCAACCTACCAAGAAAGGAACCATTACTATAGACCCACTTACATTTATAATGAATGGTGAATCTTACACTTCTAAATCTTTTACTTTGGAAGTTGGAGCTGGGGACCCGAAGGCTAAAATTGTTCCTCAGAATTCCAATTACTTTTTACGCATAGAAGTTTCAAAATCTGACTTATACATAGGTGAACATGCATTGGTTACTTACAAACTTTACAGTCATTACTCCAATATTTCAATCACAAACTATGACTTCCCAATGGCAAATGGACTTTGGAAGGAAGAAATCAAAACAGGATCTAAAGGATGGCCACA
>CAJYBK010000107.1 GCA_913064955.1 uncultured Flavobacteriales bacterium | reverse complement strand
TTTAGATTAGTAAATGGGTTCGACGCCATAATAACTGATAAGCCAGAGAAAAAGTTACTTGATCCGAAAAAAAGATCTGGAGGTCGAAACAATAGTGGAAAAATGACGATGCGCTACATGGGTGGTGGTCATAAACAGAAATATCGTATTATCGATTTTAAAAGAGATAAAAATGGTATTCCTGCAACAGTAAAATCTATAGAATACGATCCAAACCGTACAGCATTTATTGCATTATTAGCATATGTTGATGGTGCGAAGAGATATATTATAGCACAAAATGGATTAAAAGTTGGACAAAAAGTAATTTCAGGTGAAGGAGCTACTCCGGATGTTGGGAATATGATGTTGTTAAGCGATATTCCATTAGGAACTACAATTTCTTGTATTGAGTTACATCCTGGTCAAGGAGCTGTTTTAGCTCGTAGTGCCGGTGCATTTGCTCAATTAATGGCAAGAGATGGAAAATATGCAACTATTAAATTGCCATCAGGTGAAACAAGATTAATCTTGGTTACTTGTAGTGCAGTAATAGGTGTAGTGTCTAATTCAGATCATCAATTATTAGTTTCTGGTAAAGCTGGTAGAACTCGTTGGTTAGGAAGAAGACCAAGAACGAGACCTGTTGTAATGAACCCTGTTGATCACCCAATGGGTGGTGGTGAAGGTAAATCTTCAGGAGGACACCCTAGATCAAGAAATGGAATACCTGCTAAAGGTTACAAAACGAGAAATAAAAATAAAGCGTCTAACCGTTTTATTGTATCAAAAAGAAAATAAGATTTAAGATATGTCTAGATCATTAAAAAAACCACCGTTTATTCATTACAAGTTAATGAAAAGAGTTGAAGAAGCTCAAGCTAATCAAAGCAAGTCTGTTATTAAGACTTGGTCAAGAGCTTCAACAATAACTCCGGATTTTGTAGGATTAACTATTGCAGTATATAACGGAATGAAATTTATCCCTGTATATGTTACTGAAAACATGGTAGGTCACAAGCTTGGAGAATTTGCTCCAACACGTAACTTCCGTGGACATGGTGGTAAAAAAGATAAAGGAAAAAGATAATTATATCCTCCGATATAAAAGAATAAGAAAATGGGTGTAAGAAAGAAAAATAGCTCCGAGACTAGAAAAGAGGCAAACAAGACTATTGCATTTGCAAAGTTGAATAACTGTCCTAGTTCTCCAAGAAAGATGAGATTGGTTGCTGACCTTGTAAGAGGTAAGGACATTATGACCGCAATCAACTACTTGAAGTTCAACCCTAAGGTTGCTTCAAAAGACTTAGAAAAATTGTTAATCTCTGCCATTAACAACTGGGAACAGAAAAATGAAGGTCAGGATGCTTATAGTTCTGAATTATTCGTAAAAGAAGTTAAAGTAGATGGTGGTAGAATGCTTAAGAGAATTCAGCCTGCTCCTCAGGGAAGAGCGCATAGAGTTCGTAAAAGATCTAATCACATAACAATAGTAGTTGATACTAAAAAATAATATTATCTAAACATGGGACAAAAAACCAATCCGATAGGAAATAGACTAGGATTCATCAAAGGATGGGATTCTAATTGGTATGGCGGAAGAGATTATACTGAGAAACTAGTAGAAGATAACAAAATCCGTAAATATTTAAATGCAAGACTTGTAAAAGCTAGCATTTCAAAAATAATTATTGAAAGAACTCTTAAACTAGTTACTATTACTATCAATACAGCTAGACCAGGTGTTATCATCGGGAAAGGTGGATCTGAAGTAGATAAGTTGAAAGAAGAGTTAAAGAAATTGACTAAAAAAGAAGTTCAAATTAACATCTTTGAAATCAAAAGACCTGAACTTGATGCAAAATTAGTTGCTGACGGTATTGCAAGACAGATTGAAGCTAGAATTTCATTCAGAAGAGCAATTAAAATGTCTATTGCTTCAACAATGAGAATGGGAGCTGAAGGAATCAAATGTAAAATTTCTGGACGTTTGAATGGTGCTGAGATGGCTCGTAATGAGACTTATAAAGAAGGAAGAACTCCTCTTCACACTTTTAGAGCGGATATTGACTATGCTTTAGCTGAAGCACATACAACATACGGTAGAATCGGTATTAAAGTATGGATATGCAAAGGTGAAGTTTACGGAAAAAGAGATTTGTCTCCAAACTTTGGAATGTCACAAGGGAATTCTCCTAAAGACAGAAGAAGAACTAAGAAAAGATAATTTACCATATTAAAATATTTGGAAAATGTTACAGCCAAAAAGAACAAAATATAGAAAAGTACAGAAAGGGAGACTTAAAGGAAATGCCAAAAGAGGAACACAAATTAGCTTTGGATCATTTGCTATCAAAACCCTTGAAGAAGGATTTATCACCTCTCGTCAAATAGAGTCAGCGCGTATTGCGGTTACTAGATATATGAAAAGAGAAGGTAAAGTTTGGATTAGAATTTTTCCAGACAAACCACTTACTGCTAAACCAGCAGAGGTAAGAATGGGTAAAGGTAAAGGTGCACCAAGTCACTTTGTTGCCGCTATCCGTCCAGGTAGAATAATGTTTGAATGTGATGGGGTTCCTCTTCACATTGCGCAAGAAGCAATGAGATTGGCTGCTCAAAAACTTCCTGTAAAAACTAAATTTATTGTTAGACCTGATTACGCTTAATACAAGAAAAAATGAAAGCATCAATAATAAGAGAAATGGATCTTCAAGATCTTACTGAGAAAATTCGTGAAAGCGAAATGAGTCTTACTAAAATGAAAGTAGGTCACAAAATTGCTGAAATCGAAAATCCAATCGAAATAAGAAAAATTCGTAGAACTGTTGCAAGAATGAAAACAGAACTAAGAAGACGAGAGCTTGAAAAAGCAAATAATTAAGGATATTTAAACAAATTATGAGAAACCTTAGAAAAGAGAGAATTGGCGTTATTACTAGCAGTAGCATGGACAAGTCCATAGTTGTTGCAGTTGAAAGAAAAGAAAAACATGCCAAATATGGTAAATTCGTCAAAAAAACGAGTAAATTTGTCGCCCACGATGAAAAAAATGATTGTAATCCTGGAGATACAGTTAGAATTATGGAGACTAGACCACTTAGTAAAAGAAAGTGCTGGAGATTAGTGGAAATTATTGAAAGAGCTAAATAATATTGAGCGATGATACAACAAGAAAGTAGACTTGGAGTTGCTGACAACAGTGGAGCAAAACAAGTATTGTGCATAAGAGTCCTAGGCGGAACTAAAAGAAGATATGCTTCAATTGGAGATAAGATTGTAGTATCTGTAAAAGATGCTTCACCTTCTGGAGGAGTCAAAAAAGGACAAGTATCTCAGGCGGTAGTCGTGAGAACTAAAAAAGAAGTTAGAAGAGCTGATGGATCTTATATTAGATTTGATGACAACGCTGTAGTTCTTCTAAATACAGGTGGCGAAATGAGAGGTACTCGTATTTTCGGACCAGTAGCAAGAGAATTAAGAGAAAAACAGTTTATGAAAATTGTTTCATTAGCGCCAGAGGTGTTATAATATAAGAATAAGATTCGCATGAAACTAAAAATTAAAAAAGGAGACACAGTAAAAGTTATATCTGGTGCTGCTGTTGGACAACAAGGAGAAGTTCTTAGTGTTGATAGCAAAAAGAACAGAGTTACTGTAGAAGGTATTACTGCTAAAAAGCATGTAAAACCTCAATCAAATAAAGATAATCCTGATGGAGGAATTATCGATGTTAACAAAACTATTCACATATCTAACGTTATGTTAATTGATCCTTCTACTAAACAACCAACTAGAGTTGGACGTAGACTAGAAGATGGTAAATTAGTACGTTATGGTAAAAAATCTGGGGAAACAATAAGCTAATGAGTTACACACCAAGATTACAAGAGAAATACGGAGCCGAGTTGGTTCCAGCTCTACAGGAAAAATTTGGTTACAAAAGCCCAATGCAAGTACCTAAGATTACAAAAATTGTAATCAGTCAAGGTATTGGTGAAGCGGTTAATGATAAAAAAATCGCTGATTCTGCTAGAACAGAACTTTCAACCATTGCTGGACAAAATGCAGTAATTTGTAAGTCTAAGAAAGATGTATCCAACTTCAAACTTCGTAAAGGAATGCCAATTGGTACTAAAGTTACTTTAAGAAGAGAAAGAATGTATGAATTTTTAGATCGTCTAATTTCTGTTGCTCTGCCAAGAACAAGAGATTTTAGAGGTGTTCAAGCAAAAGGAGATGGTAGAGGAAACTTTACAATAGGTGTTAAGGAGCACATTATCTTCCCTGAAATTGATATAGATAAAGTGAACAAAATCCTAGGAATGGATATCACAATAGTAACTTCTGCTGACACAAACGAAGAAGCAAAAGAATTGTTAAACTTATTCGGATTCCCGTTCGCAAAAAAATAATATAAGATGGCTAAAGAATCAATGAAAGCTAAAGAGCGTAAAAGAGCATATCTTGCCGCTCGTTATGATGAAAAAAGATCTGCATTAAGAAAAGCTGCGGGTGAAGGAGATTGGGATGCAATGTTTGCGTTACAAAAACTTCCTAAGAACTCTATGCCTATCCGTAAGCACAATAGATGTCAACTTACAGGTAGACCAAGAGGTTATATGAGACAATTTGGAATTTCACGTGTGACTTTTAGAGAAATGGCTTTATCAGGACAGATACCTGGTGTTACAAAAGCAAGTTGGTAATTAAAAGAAAAAATAAGCGATGAAAATTACAGATCCAATAGCCGATTTTTTGACTAGAATAAGAAATGCTAGTCGTGTAGGGCACAAAGTAGTTGAAATACCAGGTTCAAACCTGAAAAGAGAAATGACTAAAATTCTATTTGAAAAAGGTTATATCTTAAACTACAAATTTGTTGAAGACAACAAACAAGGGACAATTAAAATTGCCCTAAAATAAAACACACAAACTAAAGAGCCAGCGATTACCTCGTTAACTCGTATCTCTAAGTCAGGTTTAAGAAAGTACGCTAGTGCTTCTGAACTTCCTAGAGTATTAAACGGTTTAGGAATTGCTATTATTAGTACTTCAAAAGGTGTTATAACAGATAAAGAAGCAAGAAAAGATAACGTAGGAGGAGAAGTCCTTTGTTACGTTCACTAATATTTTAAATTTATTTAGAAATGTCAAGAATAGGTAAATCACCAATCAACATTCCTGCTGGAGTTGAAGTAAGTCTTTCAGAAGACAACGTAGTTACTGTAAAAGGTAAATTAGGTGAACTTTCTGAAACAATTAATCCGGATATCACTGTTGCGATAAACGATGGTGTTATAGAGTTTAGTCGTCCTTCAGATCAAAAGGATCATAGAGCGCAACACGGTCTATACAGATCTTTGGTAAACAATATGATTGTTGGTGTAACAGAAGGATACACAACTGTACAAGAATTAGTTGGTGTTGGATATAGAGCGTCTGCAAATGGTCAAGTTTTAGAACTTGCTTTAGGATACTCCCACCCTATTGTATTTGAAATTCCAAAAGAAATCAAAGTTACAGCTACAGCTGAAAAAGGTAAAAATCCTGAAATTAAATTAGAGTCTTCAGACAAACAATTGATTGGACAAGTTGCAGCTAAAATTAGATCACTTAGAAAACCTGAGCCATACAAAGGAAAAGGTATCAAGTTTAAAGGTGAAGTACTAAGAAGAAAAGCAGGTAAGGCTGCCAAAAAATAATACTAAAAATTAATTGCACGAAAAATGGCCTTAACAAGAGCACAAAAAAGAATAAGAATTAAGCGTAGAATACGTAAGTCAATTAATGGTACTAGCACTAGACCTAGATTGTCTGTATTCAGAAGTAATAAACAAATTTACGCTCAAATTATTGACGACCTTAGTGGTAGAACACTAGTTTCAGCATCTTCTTTAAAAGATGACGCTGCACAGAAAATGAATAAAATGACACAAGCGAAGCATGTTGGTAAATCAATTGCTGAAGTTGCTAAAAAAGCAGGAATCGAAGCTTGTGTATTTGATAGAAACGGTTATTTGTACCACGGAAGAGTAAAAGCTTTAGCTGAAGCAGCTAGAGAAGGAGGTCTTAAAATATAATTAAGAAAATGGCAAAGTCAAGAAAAAAAGAAGCTGTTAAGTCTAGCGAAATTGAATTGAAAGACAGATTGGTGGCTATCAATCGTGTAACTAAAGTTACTAAAGGTGGTAGAACATTTAGTTTTTCTGCAATAGTAGTAGTTGGAAACGAAGCTGGTGTAGTTGGTCATGGTTTAGGAAAAGCTAAAGAAGTTACTGAAGCAATTTCTAAAGCAGTTGAAGACGCTAAGAAAAACTTAATCAACGTTCCAGTAATTAACGATACCCTACCTCACCATGTAATTGGTAAAGCAGATGGTGGTCACGTATTTATGAAGCCTGCTTCTCAAGGTACCGGTGTTATCGCTGGTGGTGCAATGCGTGCCGTACTTGAAAGTGCTGGTATTCACAATGTACTTGCTAAGTCTAAAGGATCTTCTAACCCACATAACGTGGTTAAAGCAACATTTGATGCACTTTCTCAATTGAAAGACGCAAACGCTATTGCTAGAAAAAGAGGAATTTCATTGGATAAAGTATTTAACGGATAATAACATTACAAGATGGAAACAATAAAAGTAACTCAAGTTAAGAGCGCAATCAATAGACCAGAAAGACAAAAAAGAACTTTGTTAGCTTTAGGTTTAGGGAAATTAAACAGAACAGTTGAACACAATGCTACTCCTCAAATTTTAGGAATGGTTAACAAAGTTCAACACATGTTGAGAATAGAGAAGTATTAATAAGGGAAAAACTAATTTGCAATGAATTTACATAGCTTACAACCTGCAGAAGGATCTACTAAAAACAGAAAAAGAATTGGTAGAGGTGAAGGTTCAGGACATGGTGGTACTTCAACAAGAGGTCACAAAGGTGCTAAATCTAGATCAGGTTATAAATCAAAAATAGGTTTCGAAGGTGGGCAAATGCCAATCCAGAGAAGAGTACCTAAATTTGGTTTTAAAAATATCAATAGAGTTGTTTTAAAAGGTATTAACCTTGACGCAATTCAAACTTTAGTTGATACAAAGAAAATTAAAGAAATTACTCCGGAAGTATTAATTGAGAACGGATTATCTAATAAAAGAGATCTTGTTAAAATATTAGGAAGAGGAGAATTAAAGTCTAAAGTTACTTTCAAAGTACACGGTTGTTCAAAATCTGCATTAGCAATGATTGAAGGGCAAGGTGGTACAGTTGAAATTATCAAATAACCAATTGAATGAAAGATTTTTTTAAGACATTAAAGAATATTTGGAGTGTAGAGGAATTGAAAAAGCGTATAATTTATACGCTTCTTCTGGTTTTGGTATACCGTATTGGATCTTATATAGTTATTCCTGGAATTGATACAGAGCAGTTAATGTCTGGTAATGATTCTAATGAAGGTATATTAGGTTTGATCAATATATTCGCGGGAGGAGCATTTGGAAGAGCGTCTATTATGACACTTGGTATTATGCCGTATATATCTGCATCCATTGTAATGCAGTTATTAGGTATGGCTGTGCCAGCGGTTCAAAAAATGCAAAAAGAAGGAGAAAGTGGTCGTAAGAAAATCAACAAATACACTAGGTACTTAACTGTACTTATATGTATTTTCCAAGGTCCTACCTACTTGTCTATGTATGCCGGTGAAGCAATTTACCCTGCCTTTAGAGATAGTACTTTCTGGTGGATTCAATCTGTTACTATACTTACTGCTGGTACGTTATTCGTTACTTGGTTAGGTGAAAGAATTACAGATAGAGGAGTTGGAAATGGAGTATCGTTAATTATTGCTATTGGAATTTTAGCCAACTTACCTGCAGCATTGCTAGGTGAATTTGGTGCTAAACTTTCTAATGGAGGTATGGTATTGTTGCTTGTAGAAATTGTAGTTTTATTCTTTGTGATAATGGCTACAGTACTATTGGTTCAAGGAACTAGACGTATTCCTGTTCATTCTGCTAAAAGAATTGTCAATCAAAGAGGTGGTAGACAAGGAGTAGCTAATGGACAAAGAAGCTACATTCCATTGAAAATAAATCAAGCTGGTGTAATGCCGATTATCTTTGCGCAGGCATTGATGTTCTTACCTGCTTTTATATCACCCGACTTTACTGATGTGGCGGGATTTTGGTATAATCTTATTTTCTTTGTGTTAATCGTAATGTTTACGTACTTTTACACCGCAATTACAATGAATCCTAACCAGATGGCGGATGAACTAAAGAGAAGCGGTGCATTTATTCCCGGTGTAAAACCTGGTAAGAGTACCGCTAGCTTTATTGATTCGTTACTGTCAAGATTAATTTTACCAGGATCTATATTTCTTGGTTTTATTGCAATATTACCTGCATTCGCTATGAACTCAGGAATACAAAATTCATTTGCTTACTTCTACGGAGGTACTTCCCTACTAATTATGGTAGGTGTTGTTTTGGACACATTACAACAAGTTGAAAGTTACCTATTGAATAGTGAGTATGATGGATTAATGAAGAATGGAAAAATTAAGGGAAGATCGAATATGGCACCGGTATCGATGCCGCAAACTATCTAACCTGTTTTTGGATTTAGGATATAATGATTATATACAAAACCAAAGACGAAATTGAACTATTAAGACAAAGTTCTTTACTTGTTGGAAAAACGTTAGCAGAAGTTGCTAAACTAATTAAACCAGGTGTTACAACCGCTGAATTAGATAAAATTGCTGAAGAGTTTATTTTAGATAATAAAGCTAAACCAGGTTTCAAAGGGTTGTATGGATGTCCAAGTACCTTACTTACTTCAGTAAATGAAGCTGTGGTGCATGGATTACCTACTGACAAACCATTAGTTGAAGGAGATATTGTCTCTGTAGATTGTGGAGTCCTGATGAATGGTTTTTATGGTGATTCGGCTTATACATTTAAAATTGGAGAAGTCTCAAAAGAGGTTCAAAAATTACTAGATGTAACGCAAAGTTGTTTAACAAAAGCAATTGAGCAAGCTAGAGTAAACAATACCATTGGAGACATTGGTTTTGCCGTTCAATTAGAAGCGGAAAAAAATGGTTTTAGTGTAGTAAGAGATTTAGTGGGTCATGGACTTGGTAGAGCTTTACATGAAAAACCTGAGGTTCCTAATTTTGGAAAAAGAGGAAAAGGACCAACCATCAAAAGCGGTTTAGTTATCGCTATTGAACCTATGATAAACATGGGAAGAAAAGATGTGGTGCAACTGGAAGATGGATGGACAATAGTTACGAAGGATAGAAAACCTTCTGCTCACTTTGAGCATGATGTAGCTATTACTGAGGAGGGAGTAGACGTTTTATCGACATTTAAATACATAGAAGAAGTTTTAGAAGGAAAATAAATTATGGCAAAACAAACATCTATAGAACAAGATGGAACTATAATCGAAGCATTGTCTAACGCAATGTTTAGAGTAGAGTTAGAAAATGGGCACATTATTACGGCACATATTTCTGGAAAAATGAGAATGCATTACATTAGAATTTTACCTGGAGATAAAGTGAAAGTAGAAATGTCTCCGTATGATTTGACAAAAGGAAGAATTACATTTAGATATAAATAAGTAGAAAGATGAAAACTAGAGCATCCATAAAGGTAAGATCGGAAGACTGTAAAATAGTCCGAAGAAAAGGAAGATTGTATGTTATCAACAAGAAAAATCCTAAATTAAAACAACGTCAAGGATAAAATAGAGTATAAATTATGGCAAGAATTGCAGGAATTGATATACCAAAGAATAAGAGAGGAGTTATTTCTCTAACTTATATCTACGGTATTGGAAGAAGCACCGCGAAAAAAGTCTTAAACAAGGCTGGTGTAGACGAGAACTTAAAAGTTCAAGAATGGAATGATGACCAAATTGGAGCAATCCGTTCGGTTATTACAGATGACAAAGATTTAAACCTTAAAGTAGAAGGTGCTTTGCGTTCAGAAGTTCAACTTAACATCAAGAGATTGATGGACATTGGTTGTCAAAGAGGAATCCGTCACAGACTGGGTCTTCCACTTAGAGGTCAAAGAACAAAAAACAACTCTCGTACTAGAAAAGGGAAAAAGAAAACTGTTGCTAATAAGAAAAAAGCAACCAAATAATAGATAATTATTATGGCTAAGTCATCGAAAAAGAAAAAAAAGGTTGTCGTTGATCCAGTGGGTCAAGCGCACATCAAATCGTCATTTAACAATGTAATTATATCTCTTTGTAATGCATCAGGACAAGTTATATCTTGGTCTTCTGCAGGAAAAATGGGATTCAGAGGTTCTAAGAAGAACACTCCATACGCTGCACAAGTTGCTGCTGAGGATTGCGCTAAAGAAGCTTTCGAATTTGGTTTGAGAAAGGTAAAAGTTTACGTTAAAGGACCAGGACAAGGAAGAGAATCTGCAATTAGAAGTCTTCATAATTTTGGGATTGAAGTAACAGAAATTGTTGATGTAACACCGTTACCACACAATGGATGTCGTCCTCCTAAAAGACGTAGAGTATAATTTATAACGATTTAATTTAGACAGAAAATGGCAAGATATACAGGTCCTAAGTCTAAAATCGCTCGGAAATTTAAAGAACCTATTTTCGGCCCTGATAAAGCACTGGAGAAAAAGAATTATCCTCCAGGAATGCACGGGAACGCACGAAGAAGAGGTAAAAAATCTGAGTACGCGATTCAATTAGCTGAGAAGCAAAAAGCTAAATATACCTATGGTGTATTAGAAAAGCAATTTGCTAACATGTTTGATAAAGCAGCTCGTAAAAAAGGTATTACTGGTGAGAACTTATTGAAGTTTCTTGAAGCTAGATTAGACAACGCAGTATACCGTTTAGGTATCGCGAACACAAGAAGTGGTGCACGTCAATTGGTGTCGCACAAGCACATGATGGTGAATGGTGTTGTAACCAATATCGATTATCGCCGTTCAGATGTTCCCGTTACCGCAAGTGCAGGTTTCGCGATTGGCGATAAGGTGTCTTTTGATAACGGTGGAACCCCTGTTGAGTCGTTAGCTTTGGCGGACCGAAAAACTACAGGTCAGGCTATGACGTTTACTATTATCGCTATCCCAGATGGGGCAACGGTAACGGTATCGCCTAAGCCTATCGCTGTTGACGATCCATCGCTGTCTGTATTAGAGAAAGCTTACGCCAATATTGATACTCAGATCGCTTCAGGTGCCAATATGACACGATTGAATACCGACGCTTCGGCCCGTGGTGATATCTTTTGGGAT
>CAJYBK010000106.1 GCA_913064955.1 uncultured Flavobacteriales bacterium | reverse complement strand
GATTTCTTTGTATCTCAATTAGAGAATAAACTTTGGCAAGAAGCTGTGCCAATGCCTAATAATGTAAACACAGTTAATAATGAGGGTGCTCCGACCATTGCCCCTGACGGTAGAACATTAATTTTTGTTGGGTGTGCAGATCCATTAGGGAGTTATGGTGAAGGACGAGAGGGTCGAGGAAGTTGTGATTTATTTATTACAAAACGCCTTGGACAAACATGGACTGACCCTGAGAATTTGCCTGGAACACTTAATTCTTTGCATTGGGAAAAGCAACCTTCCCTTTCAGCAGATGGTAAAACACTGTATTTCATTCGTGGAATTCGTGGAAGAAATGCAACCAACAACTCCGATATTTATGTTTCTCACCTACAACCCAATGGTGAATGGAGCACTGCTGAGCGTCTTCCAGACCACATCAACACGCCAGATCGTGAAGAATCGGTAATGATTCACCCAGATGGAAAAACACTTTATTTTTCTTCTAAAGGACACAACACAATGGGAGGCTTTGATGTCTTCAAATCTGAAAAACAAGATGACGGTTCATGGGGCACTCCGGAAAACATAGGTTACCCTATCAATACTACAGGTGATGATGTATTTTATTTCCCTACCAACGATGGACTTCGTGCTTATTTCTCAAGTTTTAGAAAAGGTGGAAAAGGAGATCAAGATATCTACATTCTTGAACTGCCAAACTTCGAACCAAAAACACTTGCGGTGTACAAAGGGGTAGCTAAATATTCTGATGGTGAAGTAATTAAAGATTTGGTCATTACTATTTTTGATGATTCAACAGGTGAAGAAGTAGGTATTTACAGACCTAATGCAACATCTGGAAGGTTCTTATTTATTTTACAACCCGGACAGAGGTATGAAGTGGAATATGATGCAGAAGGAGCATTGGCCACTGACAATGTTGACGTTCCAACTTCAGGAGGAATACAGGACATTGTCAAATTAATCGTGAAAGAAGGTAACACCCTTAAAATTGCTACAGGTGAAGTGGATGACAACGACATCATTAGTTTAGTAGAAACCGAAGACCCAACTAATGTAGAGATTACAGATGTTGTGGTATCCATAGAGAATCCTAACACACCTAAAGACCCTGAAATTGAAGATACAACAAGCGCTACGGTAACAGAGTACGCAAGCCAAGGTGAATACTTAAAGGACTTGTACTTTTTATATGACAAAGTGGTATTAATTGATGAATCCGAGCCAGATTATGAAGCAACACTTAAATACTTGAAAGATAATCCAACTGCTAAAGTAAGAATAGAAGGTCACACTGATTCTCACGGAAGCGCAGAATACAACCAATGGTTGTCTAGCGCCAGAAGTAATAAAATAAGAAATAGACTGTATGACAATGGCGTAGCTTGGGGAAGAATGAAAACTAGAGGTTATGGTGAATCAAAACCTATTGAGCCTAACAAAAACCCTGATGGATCAGACAACCCAGAAGGAAGACTTAAAAACAGAAGGGTTTCATTTGTTTTGGATGAAAAAACTTTAGCACAGGAATCTGAAATCATTGAAATTGAAAAACCTGAGCCAACTTATCAGAATGAAAACTATGAAGTGGCAACTGTAGATTTCTCCAAAGAAGTTGTTTGCATGATTCAATTGGGAGCATTTCAAGACAAATTAGACAATGCCAAATTTACTGACGCCCCACTAGATGTTGCCTTCTATAAAGATGAAGACGGCTTGTATAAATATCTTTCAGGCGCATTCATTAATAAAGAAGTCGCTAAAGAACATAGACTTGCGATGATCGAAGCAGGATACGAAGGAGCTTTTATGGTGTACTTTAAAGAAGGTAAGAGACTTACTCAAGATGAGGTTGCTTTACTTTACCCAACAGCTGACGGTATAACTTTAGAAAACGATCAAGCGAATACCAAATAATTCTATTAAATTTGTTTCAATTAAACTGAAACAAATTGCTACTAGAATTAGACATTAAAAACTACGCTTTAATAGACCATCTGCACATTAATTTTGCAGATGGTTTTTCTGTTATTACAGGTGAAACTGGATCCGGAAAATCAATTCTACTAGGCGCATTGTCTCTCATTTTAGGGGAACGTGCTGATGCCAAATCCATAAGAGACAAAGGTCAAAAATGCATTATTGAAGGTGTCTTTCATATCAGTTCTAATGAATTAACTCCTTTCTTCATGGATAATGACTTAGACTATGAACAAAATACAATTATCAGAAGAGAAATTAGCCCTCAAGGAAAATCTAGAGCTTTCATTAATGATACCCCGGTTAGTTTATCTATTTTAAAATCATTAAGCGAACAACTTATCGATATTCATAGTCAACATGCAACATTACTTCTTACCGATAAGAACTTTATCTTTAATCTTATTGATAACCAAATTAAAAACCAAGATCTTTTGGAAACTTATCACCAAGATTTTCTTGTTTACCAATTGAAGTCAGCAGAATTAAAAGAACTTCATTTAAAAGAGCAGCAAAGTGTTGCAGATAAAAACTACAATGAATTCTTATTGACGGAATTTGAAAATGTGGACTTAAATACGGCATTAGCTGATGACATTGAAACAGAATTCAACCTCCTATCTAATGCGGAAGATTTAAAAAAAATACTTTTTCAATGTCAAGAATACTTTAATGGCCCTAATGGAATAATTACAACGCTGCAAAATGTTTCCAATGAAATTGGCAAAATACAACAGGTAGGAAAACCTTTTAAAGAGCTTGCTGAGCGAATTAACAGCACATTAATAGAAATACAAGATATAGAATCTGAATTAGTAAGACAAGACGAAAGAATAGAAGTAGACAACCAAAAGCTTAATCAAATAGAAAATGTACTGTCTAAGATTAATGCTTTACTTAAAAAGCATAACGTCATTACTATTGAAGAACTTTGCAAAGTAAAGGACCAAATTGAAACAAAACTACAAAGTATAGGAAGCATCTCTGAGGAAATTACAAAGACTGAAACTGAAATAAAACAATTAAAAACTGTGTTAATTTCCAAAGCAAAAGAAATATCAACGCTGAGAAAAAGTATTATACCAAAATTAGAAGGGAATGCCAAAAATTTACTCAGCCAAATGAAAATGGCCAGTGCTGAAATTCAATTTAAACTATCCCACTGTGAAGAATTAAACAAACATGGAATAGACAATATTGAACTTTTAGCAAAAACCAATTTAGGAGGAAATTTTGAAGTGCTCAAGAAAATTGCTTCTGGAGGTGAGTCTTCTAGGATTATGTTAGCCATAAAATCACTTCAAACACAACACAAATCCTTACCAACCATCATTTTTGATGAAATAGATACTGGTGTTAGTGGTGAAGTAGCGACCAACATGGGCAGTATTATGCAAAAACTTGGTAAAACAATGCAGGTGATTAGTATAACACATTTACCACAAATAGCATCAAAAGGAAAATCACACTACAAGGTATTTAAAACAGAAGCCAACAAAACGACTCTTACTCAGATTGATCTACTTTCCGATAAAGACAGAATAACCGAAATTGCGCAAATGTTAAGTAGTAACAAAGTAACTCAAGCATCTATAGAAAACGCAAAAGAATTACTACGTAATTAACAATTTACGCCTGAATAATTGTAAATTTAGAGCAACAATGAAAAAACTAGTTGTATTTACCGGTGCTGGAATCAGTCAAGAAAGTGGTCTTAAAACCTTTCGTGATGAGGACGGTCTATGGGAAAAATACAACATCGAAGAGGTTGCAACTATTGATGCATGGCATAGCAATCAAAGCTTAGTACTACAATTTTACAATGAACGTAGAACCCAAGCACTGGCTGCACAACCAAACTCAGCACACTTTGTGCTTGCTCAATTAGAAAATAGTTTTGACGTTCAAATTATAACTCAAAACATTGATAACCTCCACGAAAGAGCAGGCAGCACAAATGTCCTACACTTGCATGGAATGATAGATTATGCGCGTAGTTGTAAAACTGGAAAGCAAATAGAGTTAAAAGGAAAAGACATTCTACTTGGAGACCTATGTGAAGAAGGTCATCAATTGCGTCCTGATATAGTTTGGTTTGGTGAAGAAGTACCTAACATGGAAATTGCAGCCAAGCTTGTTGAAGAAGCCGATATATTGTTAGTTGTAGGCACTTCATTAAATGTTTATCCTGCAGCAGGGTTAATTCATGTTGCACCCGATAAAATTCAAAAATTTGTAGTAGATCCAAATCTCCACAAGGTTAACAACACAAAAAACTTAACCATTATAAATAAAAAAGCGACTGATGGTCTCCCATTAGTCGCTTCAATGCTTTTGGAATCAGATTAATTAGTGCTTAACAACCAATTTTTCTGTTCTTAATGTTTTACCATTATTTTTAATTACCACAAAATATATTCCGTCCTTAAGGTTTGCAGCATCAAACTGCAATATTCCTTTATTTTGAACATAAGCAAATCCTGCAAGAGATCTTTGCCCTAAAAGGTTAGACACTTCATAACTTACCTCACCAGTAACACCCTCTATAGCTATTGAAGTATTACTACTTGTTGGATTAGGATATACCTTAGTTTCAGCAGTAATATCATTATCGACACTCAAATCTGCTGCACATGAAGTGGAAGTAGAGTGATCAAACTTAATATAAACTGTCTTGTAAACAATGCTTAGCGTAGCAGCATCAACCCATTCATACTTATAAATTGAACAACCATCCAGACCTTCAAGATAATGATGAGCAGAAAAACTTAAATTCGTATCTGCAGGAGCGACCCAATCAGAATAACTATATTGGACAACCTCAGTACCAGCAAAAACAGATGGAGGGCACACTTTCCAACATGTAGCATTTTGTGTTCCTGTTTGCACATCAATTTCAGTTCGTCTCACCTTAAGATTTAACGAGTCAGTTCCTTCATTGACAACTACCAAATACTTCACAAATTCTGTAGAAGATGGATTACCTGATACTGTAAAAGTTTGACCATCAACATCTGTTGTAGATGCAGATGTTTCAATTACTTTTAATTGAGCACTCAGCACAACAGGTAATGTAAATGCCAAGAATAATGTGATTTTTTTCAACATAAGAATAGTTTTAAAATAAAAAAGCGAGTAGTCAATATACTTTGACTACTCGCATTCAAAGATATAGAATTATTTAATAACGTTAAATTTCTTCATAATTGTTTGACCATTGCTTGACAATGTCACGAAGTATAAACCATTTGCATAATCAGTACAATCGATTGATATTCTGTTAAAACCATTTGCAACAGTAAAGTTGTTAGCGATAACTGCTCCTAAAGAATTAGTAACTGTCATTGAAACTTCACTTGATTCAGCATCAAACTCAATTGTAGTGTTGTCAGCAACTGGGTTAGGATAAATATTTAAATTGTTTATTGCAATTTCCTCAACACCAACTGACAATGAAGTGATTTCGAATGGTTTGTTCTCAGAACCTCCATACTGTCCATTTGAAGAGAAAACTATAGCGCCAGTTGAAGTTTTCAAGTTGTATGAACCAACTCCATAACCACTATTAATACCATCTCCATATGAATCTAAAATCTCAAACTCATAACACCCTGTAGATGACAAAGTTACACTTGAAGTGTGAGTCTGCGTACCATTTGCAGAAAGTTGCGAGTACGGACCTCCGGAAGCAACTGTTGATCCATTTGCATCTTTCAAAGTCAAAGTAATTTCATCACCATATCTATCTTGAACTACTGTGATATCGTAATCAACACCTTGTCCATTATCAGTAGTAATAGAAATTGAAGAAGACGAAGTATTGTTGTTACCAGCATTTGAATCTGCACCACCATTTACAGCAGTAATAGTTACATCCAAAACACCTCCTCCACTAGGAACAGTTACACCTGTTAAAGTGATATCCTCAGAAGCAAAAGTTCCTAAGTTTCCTGTCCAGTTATAAGTTTGAGTTGGTTGACCTGCAATACCGTACTCAATTGTAGCCGCAGTCATTGCATTACCACCATTATTAGTCAATGTGAAGTCAGCATCAACAGTTGAACCACAAATAACTTCTGGAGCAACTACATTAGCAACAGCACCATCATTAGTGGCTAAGTTTGTATAATTGATTTCACCTTCTTCACCAGTAATAATGTTTGTTTGACCTTCAGCAATAAAAGCAACGATACTTATATCACCCATAACTACAGGAATCCCTGCAATATCAGCTGGCAATGTATAAGTATAAGACCTAGTAATAACACCAGAAGCAGAGTTAATTACCTCTCCCCACTGACCGGTAATCAAGTGTCTTAAAGCGTGAGAATGCAAATAGTTACCATTTGGCAATACTTGCGCTGGGTTCGCAGAAGAACCTGTTTGAGTTCCTTCGATATTACTTTGTAACAAGGCAATATTAAGGTTATAAGAAGCTGGTGCTGTACCAGTTTCGAACATTTCAACATCAATAGTCATCTCTCTTGTTGCAGCATCAACATCCGCTTCCAAAGCAACATTAATGTATGAAGACTCTCCTAATACTGTTGGCGCTGTAGTAGCCCAAGTACCTCTCCCTTGTGCTAAAATTCCAGAAACTGGATTTCCATTAGCATCTGTTTGCTCATATCCAGCAAAATTTCTTCTATTGATTTGTCCAGCTGGATATCCTTGTAAACCAGACTGATTAGCAATAGCAGTTCCAAAACTTGTTCTAAAATCCAACTCACCTGCACTTGGAGTTGCATAACTTCCTGCATGTACATTAATTAACACTACATCTCCGGGATTAGCATCAGCTAATTGTTGTGCTCTTTTATGACCATCAGGACAAAAAGTACAATGTATTCCAGTAAACTCTTCAAGAACTACATTTTTGTTCTCTCCAGTTTGACTTACAGGCAACTGACCAAATGCAGTCGTGCTTGCAGCAAGTAAACCAACTATAGGTAATATTCTTTTCATAATTAAAAAATTAATTTGTTTATGACACCAAATATAGATAAGTACCGCATCAAAACCAACTTATTAAGTCTACAATAATTGGAATCCTAGAATTGCACGAATGTTATTTTAAAAATCCAAGAATGAATGGCAAATCACACATTTGGTTTAAACAAAAATAATTAAATTTGTGCTAGTTGACAATTTAAAAGAGTCCAAAAGTTTGGCTTGGTTTTTGAAAACTTGTATGAAAAACTTATTATAAAATGAAAAAAATTATCACACTAACTTTAGCATTATTTCTTGTAGGAGCAACATTTGGACAATTGCCTTCTAATGTCACCATTAAAGATATGGACGGAAATTCCATTGACATTTCAAAATTGAACAATGGCGGTAAGCCAATGATTATTAGTTTCTGGGCTACATGGTGTAAACCTTGTAAAGAAGAGTTGAATGCCATTGCTGAAGAATATGATGACTGGGTGGACGAAACGGGAGTTAAACTTGTAGCAGTATCAATAGACGATGTGAGAAGTACAGGAAGAGTTGAGCCATACGTCAACCAACAAGCATGGGATTACCAAGTTTTGTTAGATCCAAATGGAGATTTAAAAAGAGCAATGAACGTTAATAATGTACCTCATACTTTCCTAGTTGACGGGTCTGGTAAAATAGTTTGGGATCACAATAATTATGCTGCTGGTGATGAAAAAGAACTTCACGAAGAACTTTTAAAAATTACCAAATAAAACAACCTTATTTGAATGAATTTAAAATTACTTTTTAATACTGCATTACTTGTCTCGTTTACGGGACAAGTTTTTTTTGCTCAAAACAATAACAACGAGGCTGTAATCTCAGGTAACTTTTCTTCCACTGTACAGTACTACAATGAAGACTCTCTTATTAACGCTGCAGAGCCAGACCATAAACTCGGTGCAAACTCCTTTGCCAACATTAATTTTAACAAAGGGAATTTCTCAGCGGGGGTAAGACTAGAGTCTTATTTAAATCCTTTAGAGGGTTACCCAATAGGATTTAACGGAAGTGGAATTGGTTACAGATATGCTAACTGGAACAATGATGGACTAGATGTTACAGTAGGTAATTTTTATGATCAGTTTGGTAGTGGTATGATTCTTAGAATTTGGGAATCTCGTCAATTAGGAATTGACAATGCAATGGACGGCTTAAAAGTAAAGTACAACCCATACAAAGGAGTATATTTAAAAGGATTAATCGGAAAACAGAGATACAGATTTGATGACGGACTTAAGAATGGAGATGGTTTAGTTCGTGGTCTTGATGGAGAAGTAAATATTAACGAATTATTCGATTCATTGAACAATAGCAAATTGAAAGTTACAATTGGAGGAAGTTTCGTTAGTAAATTTAATGACGACAACAACACTGCTGATTACATCATGCCAAAAAATGTTGGATCATACGGAGGTAGAATAGCAATGCGCTATGGAAAATTTAGGTTTTTTGGGGAATACATTTACAAAGAAAATGACCCTTATCCAGATTTAGTAGATCCTGAGTTCAGTTACGTTTACAAAAACGGAGAAGGCCTCTTACTAAACTTAGGTTATTCTCAGAAAGGTTTCTCTGTTGATATTAATGCCAAACACATGGACAATATGTTATGGAGAAGTACTAATGTTACTGTTCAGCCAACGGATTTATTGATTGGATATCTGCCTACACTTTCAACTCAACATACTTATGCTTTAGCAGGAACGTTATACCCATATGTTCCAAATCCAAGAGGAGAAATAGCTTTCCAAACAGACATTCTGTATAAAATCCCGAAAAAGACCAAAATTGGAGGTAAGTATGGGTGGGATATTGGGTTAAATATTGCCACTGCTTACGCTCCTGAGAGAGAGTTTTTAGACCCAAGCACTGACACAGGTAGACAAGTATACTCTACTCAACTTTTCAACCTTTCCGATAGCATGTTTTTTAGAGATATAAATATTTCGATTGGTAAAAAAATCAATAAAAAATTGAAGTTGAAGTTGAAATATTTAAACTTCGTTTTTGATGATAGAGCGATTTTGGTCGCGAAGAATCATGAATTAATTTATGCTGATATTGCCATTGCCGACTTTACATGGAAAATCTCAACTCACCATTCTGTAAGGTTCGAAGTACAAAACATGTGGACCAAACAAGACCAAGGTAATTGGGGATTCGGTCAAATTGAATACTCATATAGTCCGCATTGGTTTGTAGCTATTTTAGATCAATATAACTATGGCAACCCCATTGAAACACAACAAATTCATTACTTATTAGGTACAGCAGGTTACATAAAAGGCCCACACAGATTTACTGTCGCCTATGGAAGGCAGCGAGCAGGTGTGTTTTGTGTAGGCGGTGTTTGCCGTCAAGTACCTGCATCCAATGGATTAACTTTTTCAATAACCTCAAGTTTCTAAACATCATGAAAATAACTATAATTTGCCTTGCATTATTAGCCATCATTCTTCATAGTTCGTGTGACAGAGTTGAAAATCCAGTAGTAGTTAGAGATACTTCGTTGGATTGGACACTTTATCCCGATGCAGACACTTCTACTTACCCATGGCCTACTTGGACACAAAACACAAACACTGCACAAAGAGTTCTTTTAGAAGATTATACAGGTCATACATGTACCAATTGTCCTGCCGCAGCTGTGGAAGCAAAAAACATCGAGGACGCAAATGGAGGAAATGTAATTGTAATGTCAGTACATGCTAGTGTTGGTGGCGGATTTCAACAACCTAGTCTTCCTGACTATCCCTTGGATCATAGAACTGATGCTGGTAATGCATATGCCATTGCAATGAACATGACCCTAAACCCATCTGGGACCATCAATAGAGTAATTACTAATGGTGAATATTCTGCTTTTTCATCTGATTGGTCTAACCTGGTTAATACTCAATTAGCTAGAACACCAGATTTCAATATCCAATGCGCCTTTAATTATTACCCTCAAACGAATGGCTTATTCCTTCATCTTGAAACAGAAGTCCTAAATGATGTCCAGGGAACATACGACATTGTATCTCTATTGGTAAGGGATACATTAGTTGCGGACCAGGAATTCCCACAAGGGCTACATGAAGAAGAGTATGATCATCATAGCGTATTAACAGATAATATTAGCGATATATGGGGCTCACCTATCATAAATGGGCAATCTACTGCCGGGACTAAGCTTTACAATAATTACACTTACGTTGTTCCTAGCTCTGATACCGATAGTTCGTACAACATTAATAATTTATCTGTGATTACATTTGTTTCAGATAGAGATACTTATGAAGTTAAGCAAGTAATTAAAACACCCCTTTCTGAGTAAATGTAATTAGCATTTATTAACAACTTATCTACAACATTAAGTACAATATATTCGTTGAAGGTTTCGGATATGTTAATAAGTAATTTTGAATACTTGTTGATTTTATCTATATTTACGAAGCACTTATCTATTATTAACCCTACTTCAACGAAGAATAATTATTATACAATATGTTAGAAATGACTAAAAACGTTTTAAAAAGCGTAAGTTTTGACAAATTTCTATTTCAGAAAGAACTCAAAAAAGCCACTAAATGGATTACAAAAGAAGAATACAGCCAACTCAGAGTGTGGTGCCTTGCTTCTTTTGCCATGTATAGTGATGTTATTAATGAAGTTTTCAATTAAAATTTTCTAAACTTCATTTAAAAGCTCCATAACCATGGGGCTTTTTTTATGTTACAATGGTTACAAATACTTTGGTTTTACTGCTTTAAATTTGCAGTATAAAAATAAATAATCATGAAAGAAATTATAAAAAAAGCAGAAACAAAAATTATTGATGTAAGATCTAGAGGGGAATTCTCAGGAGGCAACGTAGCAGGATCAATCAATATCCCTCTTAATGAAATACCTAACAAAATGGATGAGTTGAAAACAATACCAGGTGACATAGTTCTCTGTTGTGCCTCTGGTAATAGAAGCGGACAAGCTGCACAATTCCTAAGCCAAAACGGATTTAACAACGTGCACAATGGTGGTGGTTGGACTGATGTTAACTTTTTCAAAAACCAAGATTAATTATGTCTGTTCTATCTAAATTGTTTGGATCAAAACCAAAAGTTGATTTTGCCCAATTAGTTGCTGAAGGTGCTGTAATCATCGATGTAAGAACACCGGGAGAGTTTAAAAGCGGTCATATTGCTAAAAGCACTAACATCCCTTTAAACGTATTACCCAATAAGTATGGTAAACTCAAAAAAAACTCAACGATTATTACTTGTTGCGCTTCTGGAATGAGAAGTGGATCTGCCAAAAGAATGTTGGAAGCTAACGGATTTAACAACGTACACAATGGTGGTGGTTGGGCATCTCTCAATAACAAAATATGAATACCGCAAGGATTACTTCAGGATGGAACTTCAAAC
>CAJYBK010000105.1 GCA_913064955.1 uncultured Flavobacteriales bacterium | reverse complement strand
TTTTCAATTTTGATTGAAACAAAAGGATGTCCATTGTTATCATAATACGAAAGCACTGACTTGAATAATTTTGAGATATTTTTAGGATTACCATCAATCTTTCTTCGCCAGTACTCTTCTCCTTCCGTTTCACTAAGTGCCTGAGAAGTAAACTCATCTAAAGTAAGTTTTGCGAAATCATATTGCTGTCCTAAATAGAAATAAACCTGCGCTGTTTGAAGAGAATCATTACTAATCAGACTATCCACACCACATGTCAAATACCCTTCCCTCACTAACTGAATTCTTACTAATTCTACATCTGATTTTAAACTCTTGTATGCAATTGAACTTAGTCCTTTTCTTGAAGCAATTGCATCCAGGCCATATACAACCACCTCACCCACTGCTTTTTGCCCAACAGAAACAAGAGATATTAGTGATAATAAAAATATGAAATAAAGTTTCATGGAAATTGTAAACGAAATAAATCAACATTTATTGACAAGAAAATTACACTAAAAAACCATAACCGCGTAACCCTTTGTCCGCAAAATACGTTATTTCACCTTAAATGTTTAAAACATTAACTAAAAATCTCTTGGTAATGTCACAAAAAGTTATAATTTTGAGACAAGGAAAGAAAAAACAGTCACATCATTTTTAACAAAGTACCATTATGAAGATATTTATTTCAGCGTTAGCATTCGGTTTATTTAGTTTAAGTTTTGCTTCTTGCGCCACTCATCAAAGTTGCCCTGCATACACGCAATCAATTCAAAAAGGCATGAATGTTGATAATGTCTTGTCTCAAGAAATTGTTGAACTAAAAACTGAAAACGTTTAGAAAAAATATACTTATGAAAAACTTCAAATACATTTTTTGCACGATAGCAATTACAACTTTAATTACATCTTGTGGTCTTTTTAATGGAGGCGGAGGCGGAGGTCACTGTCCTGCATATGGTTCGAGTATCGAAAAAGGTCAATTTGAAAATGATAATATTAATAATGTAGAGGAATTGAGACTTAGAGAAACAAAAAGTATTTAATACATTAGTTTTTACTAGTTATTATTAAAAGACCGTTCCTTCGAATGGTCTTTTTTTGTATATTTGATTTAGATTTTTACTAAAAAACATTGAATAAATTAACCGTCATTATATTAGTTAACCTTATTACAGGTATGTGTTTTGGTCAACTACCTGCAAAGCAAGTAAATTCAGTTGCCTTAAAAACTGAAGTTTATGGCGGTCTAGTTATGCACACTAGCGGGTGGGGCGTAAATCTGAATTATGCAAAATTCATCACGGTAAAAACCAAAAGAATGCTGACTTTGGATATGGTAACTATGAAACATTCCAAAGAAATCAAAATTCAAGGTTATGTAGATCAGAATTCTAAGGATTTTGGATTTGGCAAATTAAATAGGTTATTTGTGACAAGAATAGGATATGGCAAGAAGTACTTGTCCTATGAAAAGCAAAGAGATAAAGGTGTCAATATTTCCTGGCATTGGAACGTAGGTCCTTCATTTGGTTTTTTAAAACCGGTTTATTTAGACGTGGTGAATATTACTCCAAATGGCCGCATTACCACTCCGGTGCAAGAACCTTACAATCCAGAGAAACATAATTTAGGCAACATCTATGGTCGTTCAAAAGGGATTAGAGGATTAGCAGAAACAAAAGTAATCCCAGGAGGTTTTGTCAAATTAGGACTTGAATTCGAATACAATGATGATAGAGAATTTATCAGAGCGCTATCGGTTGGTGCTACATTGGACATTTACCCAAAAGAGATTGAAATAATGGCTTATGCCAAGAACACATTCATTTACCCTTCCCTTTACATCAATCTTTTGATAGGTAAAAGATTTTTTTAGTATAACTTTGCTCAGCGTTATTTTAAGACAATTCAAATGAGCGAAACTAATCTACAAGCAGAAAGAATAAGAAAACCAAAATGGCTTAAGGTAAAACTACCTACAGGGGAGAATTTCAAAAAAGTCAGAGGTTTAGTTGACGAACACAAATTACATACAATTTGTGAAAGCGGCAGTTGTCCTAATATGGGCGAATGTTGGGGAGAAGGAACAGCCACCTTTATGATTCTTGGAAATATCTGTACCAGATCTTGCGGTTTTTGCGCTGTAGTCACTGGCAAACCTTTACCTGCTGACTTAGCTGAACCTGCTAGAGTTGCAGAAAGTGTAAGACTAATGCAAATCAAACATGCGGTTATTACTTCCGTAGATAGAGATGATCTGGAAGATGGTGGTTCAAAGATTTGGGCAGCAACAGTTAGAAGCATTAGAAAACAATCTCCTACGACCACCCTAGAAACTTTAATACCAGATTTTGGTGGTAAATGGGAAAATCTTCAGAGAATAATAGATATTGCTCCTGAAATAGTTTCACACAATCTTGAAACGGTAAGACGCCTTACCAAAGAAGTTAGAATACAAGCTAAATACGACAGAAGTTTAGACGCTTTGCTTCGCCTTAAAAAAGGGGGAATGAAAACAAAATCTGGTGTAATGCTTGGTCTAGGTGAAACAGAGGAGGAAGTATTGGAAACAATGGACGACCTAAGAAGCGTTAAAGTAGACATATTAACTTTAGGACAATATTTACAACCTACACCAAAGCACTTAGCAGTTCAGGAATTCATAACACCTGAGAAATTTGAGGAATATAAGGAAATTGGGCTTTCTAAAGGATTTAGATTTGTAGAAAGTGGACCTTTGGTAAGATCTTCTTATCATGCAGAGAAACACCTCTTTTAACATCATCATTCAAACAACCGTTTACTCGTTGAGATATACCTTTTGTTAAATTATTATAAATTTTTCATAAAAAAAGGTGTGTTCAAATAATTATAATTCGTAATTTCGAAGCGATTATTAGACTTACGACAAATATTTCATAACTATGAATAAATCAAAAATACTTTTAGGAACTCTTGTTCTAGCAACTATTGCAAGTGGAATCTACCTTTCTAAGAAAGACAGTTCTACTTATGTTTCACAATATTCAAGCAACGCTCTAACTGAAGATTCGAATGCTCAGCATACATCTCATTGGACTGGTGCTAGGGATTACTGGGAAACGCTTCACATGAATGTTAACACTGGTAAGGTGGAACAAGCAGACTATGATGCAGCAAAGAAAATCGCAATGAGTATTCCTTCTGCAAAAAATGCAATGACATTTAACGAATTAGGACCTGATAACATTGGAGGTAGAACAAGAGCAATCGAAATTCATCCTTCTAATGATGCTATAGTATATGCAGGTTCTGTATCTGGTGGTTTATTTAAATCTACTAATGCGGGAAACAATTGGTCTAGAGTTCAAGGATACGATGATAACGTTCCTGTTACTTGTATTTCTTCTATTGCCATTACAAATGATGGTACTGTTTATGTTGGCGCTGGATTTAACGACTTCAGTGATGGATGTCAATCTTGTGAAGGTATTTACTACTCAACTGACGGTGGAGCAACTTTTGCTCAGGTTTCTGGTACTGCTGGTAGATGTGTAAATAAAATTATTGCTGACAGATCAAAAAATAATACGATTTATTACACGGCCGGTTCAGGGCAATATTTGAGAAGAGTTGAAAATGGTAGCACTGGCTCTCCTACGACTACTCAAATTGGAAATTCTGAAGGAATTACTGTCCAAGGAAGTGGAGGTAGAGATATCAAAATCTCGCCTGATGGACAACACTTGGTATATTGTGCTTCTAACAGAGTATATGTTTCTAACGATGGTGGTAATACTTTTTCGGACAAAACAGGAAGTGGCGCTGGTCAAATCAATGCTAGCGGAATGAATAGAATTGAAAGTGCTGTTTCTTATGACAAAACATCTGCTGGTAATTATACTATGGCAGTTGTAATGTCATCTAGTGGTAACTGGGGAGGATCTTATTTCTCTGAAGATAACGGTGTAACTTGGTCTAAAATTGCTCCAAAATGGGTAGCAAATCCTTCTATTCCGGATGATCAAGAGTTTAATCCATTAAATAGTGGTGGTCGTTCACCTCAAGGTAACTACAATTTAGTTTGTACAATTGTTCCTGGAAGTCCTTACACTATGGTTTTTGGAGGAATTGATTTATACAGATGGAGAAAAACACCTGGTTCTAATCCAACTGCAGGACAATTTGAAAGAGTTTCTTTCTGGTTCGTAAATCCTTCTTCTCCTAATTATGTTCATGCTGATAATCACAGAATGACATGGAATAGCCAAGGTAACTTATATGTAGGTAACGATGGTGGAGTCTCTAGAAGTATTGATACTTCTTTATCTGTTTTCTCTGTTTCGAACAAAGGATACAATGTTACTCAGTATTACGGAATTGGATATGGACCAAATGGTGACGCTATTGGTGGAGCTCAAGACAACGGTACATTAGCAACGGTTAATATTGCTCAAGGTCTTCAATTTAGAGAAGTGATGGGTGGTGATGGTTTTGATTGTGAAATGTCACAAATTGAGCCTGGAGCATTTATTGGATCTGTTTATTATTCAGATGTTCAAAGAGGCAGAAGTTACACTAGTGGTACTTCTTCTATTGCTCCTCCATGTGCTGGAACAATAGGAATTGATTGTGGTACTTTCAGTACTTTCTTAAGACTTTATGAAGATGACAACGATACAGATACGAAAGATTCAATCATGTTCATCGCTGATTCTGCTATGGTAGCAGGAGCTGAAGCGACATACTTAAGTAAAAACTTTGAGAAAATTCTTTCTTACAATTTACCTACAGCTTTAAACGCTGGAGATACAATTATGCTTCCTGATTATCTTCAATCATTATTCATCACTGGAACTACAGGTGGAGTTTATATTACAAGAGATGTTTGGAGATTTGGAAGTCCATTAAATTATTCTCAAATAAATACTACTTCTCTTGCATCGGCTTTTGAATTTTCTAAAGATGGGAATACAGTTTGGATAGGAACTTATGGTGGTCAAATCATTAGAGTAACTAATCTAGATAGCGCTTATACTCCAGCTGAGTTGGATATGAATAGTCCTGATTTTAAATTGGATGTTCAGACTGTTTCTTCAGGTACTGGATCAATTATTACAGATATTTCAGTGGATGCTACAGATCCTAACAAAGTCGCATTTACTGCTGGAGGTTCTGGAGGTTCTGGAAACATTTTCTACAGTTCAAACGCTATGAGTGCTTCACCTTCATTTGCTGCTAAAGATGGTAACCTACCTACTTACACTGCATACGGATGTGAACTTATTATGGACCCTGACAATGATGTAAAAATGGTTGTTGGAACGGAATTCGGAACATATATTACAACAAGTAACCTTTCTGGAACTCCAGTTTGGACAGCTTGTAATGATGAAATTGGTGCCGTACCTACTTATGATGTTCGTCAACAATGGAGAGGATGGGACGGAGCTCTTGGAAATGTAAAAACTCCAGGACGTGTATATGTTGGAACATTCGGAAGAGGAATCTGGTGGTCTGATGATGTAGCAGGAATTAAAGGGTCAAACAATGATGATAATGTTTCAACTGTTAATCCTATTTCTAATGTAAGCATCTATCCTAACCCACTTTCTAGTGATGGGAATATCAAGTTTACACTTGCTGAACAAAATGACGTTACAGTTGAGATTTACAACCTTCAAGGTAAAAAGATTAAGATGATTAATCTTAACAATACTATAGCAGGTAACCACAACATTACTTTTAATGCTTCTGAGTTTGCTGCAGGTACATACCTTGTAACATTTAGTTCTGGTAACTACAGAGAAATTAAGAAGTTTATTAAGAGATAATTATTCTCTCAAATAAAAATAATTATAAGCCTTACGTTAATTCGTAAGGCTTTTTTTTTGATAACTTTACATATATAATTTATAGAAAAATGAGAAAGATAAGAGTTGCTATAAATGGCTTTGGACGAATCGGTAGAGTTTTTACTCGTACCTTAATAGACCAAGATCAAATAGAGTTAGTTGCCGTTAATGATTTAACTGATAATAAAACATTAACCCATTTATTAAAATATGACTCTGTTCACAGAGCATTCCCAGGAGAAGTATCCCTTTCAGATAAAGGAATTGTGATCAACGGGAAAACTGTTCAGGTTTTTGAAGAAAGAGATCCTGCTAAACTTCCATGGAAAGAATTGGACATCGACATTGTTATTGAGTCTACTGGTATTTTTAGAACTAGAGAAACAGCTTCGAAACACATTGAAGCAGGCGCTAAAAAAGTAATCATTTCTGCACCTGCTAAAGGTGGTGGAGTTCCTGGATATGTAATGGGAGTTAATGATGATAAAATTGACAAGAACGAAACAGTATTGAGCAATGCATCTTGTACAACTAACTGTGCGGCACCAATGGTTCAAATATTAAATGAATTGTGTGAAATTGAATCTGGCTTTATTACAACAGTTCACTCTTATACTGGAGATCAGAACCTTCACGATGGGCCGCATAGAGATTTAAGACGAGCAAGAGCTGCAGCGGTCTCTATTATACCTACAAGTACTGGTGCTGCAGATGCTATCGCTGAGATTTTTCCTTCACTTGAAGGAAAAATGGACGGTAGAGGTATTCGAGTGCCGGTTTCTGATGGTTCATTAACTGAATTAACATGTACAGTAAAAAATATTAAGTCTATAGAAGAAATCAATGCGGCATTCAAGAAAGCAGCGGCAGGAAGATTTAGAGGTATTTTAGAATATAATGAAGATCCAATTGTATCTTGTGATATTGTTGGCAACGCTCATTCATGTGTTTTTGACAGTGAACTAACTTCAATCGTTGGAAATCAAGTTCAATTAATTGGCTGGTACGACAATGAGTTTGGTTATTCAAACAGACTTACTGATATGATTTTGAAAATTTCGAAATAGAATAACTATTATGATCAGATAATGGGGGCAGTTGTTTATTGCTCCCATTTTTTTTGCTCCAAAACTTCACCATCAAACACAGCGTAGGTCCTATGATTTATCCAGTCACCTAAATTAAAGTATCTACTGCCATTGGGTAACTCATAATTAATAGGCAAATGTCTATGTCCAAAAACAAAGTATTTAGCATCTATTTCTTTGCAAGCTTCTTTGCAATAAGTTACTAACCACTCATTTTCTTCACCTAAAAAAACTTGAGGTTCTTTCTCTTTCCCCCTACTCTTTCTAGACCAATAATTGGCCATTCCAATTCCTAAATTTGGATGAATCCTAGCAAAACACCATTGACAAAATTTATTAGCAAATACTTTTTTGATAAATTTATATCCTTTATCTCCTGGACCTAAACCGTCTCCATGGCCTATAAAAAAATGAGTTCCAAACAGATCAAATGACTGCTCTTTTCTGTAAATTTTAACACCTATTTCATGCTCAAAGTAATCAAACATCCACATATCATGATTTCCAATGAAAAAATTGACTTCGATTCCGGAATCTACCAATTCCGCTAACTTACCTTGCAATCTAATAAAACCTTTAGGTATAGCATGCTTATATTCAAACCAAAAATCAAAGATATCACCCACCAAAAAAATCTGCTTAGCATCTTGACTAGCCATCGTCAACCACTTCACAATACTATCCTCTCTTGCTCTACTCTCCTTATGATTTGGAACACCTAAGTGAAAATCTGACGCAAAATATATTTTATCTCTTGTTTCCAATACCTTTTATGGCTTAATGTTCTTTACTATCTTAAACGGATTCAATTCATTAAAATTGAGTACAAACCTAATTCTTTGCATAAAACTAACATCCCAAGAATCCAACGTAGCCTTAATATCTTCTGAATAAAAGAGCGGAATGTAAATCTCAAAAATATCTTTTCTTATAGGAATATAGATGCCTCCATCATATTGAAATCCAACTTCATTTGAAACACCACTATTACTTATAACCGTTTTAGGGTGTATCCCCGCATCACCAAATACACCTATAGGAATTCCTATCGGAGCCTCTAACTTAAAATTTAACGATGCCAACCAAGAATCGCTACTTCCAATTCTGTAAACAGAGTTAACTTTAAAGTCTCCCTGAGTACCAGTAGTTTGTTGGGTTGTCATATCTGGATAACTTTGATCTCTTCCCAATAAAGTATGATCGTATAAATAATCACCTGCTCCATTTTGCCCTGACAAAGACCAATTATATTTTGAAGTAAAAAGACCTTCATTTCTATCTAAAGTTTGAGCAACAAAAAATCTAACTTCAAAACCTTTGAGATCTACATTGTAATTTTTTCTAATCTTCGCCTCCATGGATACACCCGTGAAAGTTCCAAAATTCAATGAATTTAAAGAAACTAAATCGAATTGTATTGATGCTGGTTTAAGGATTTGCTTATTCTTAACTGTATACCTTAAATTAACTGCGTTAGTTATATCCACATTTACCAAAGAAATCGATTCAGATATATTAATACCACGAATTAAAATATTGTGTTTCGCTTTTCTTAAGTTATAATTATTCAATTCAATGTCTGCTGAAATCTCATGTCTTTGCCATTGGCTATAATCTGTAATCTCTTGAAATTCTTTAAAACTTTGGTCATTGTAAAATCTAGTCCATTCAATCGTTTCGGTAGAAAAAGCCTTGTAATTGTATCCCAAGGTGGCCTTTCTAATTAATCCCCCGTTTCCATAAAGGTTATACTTAACATCTCCAAGTCCTACCAATTTCTTACTCCCTATTGCATACATAGGTGCAACTAACCATTCCAATTTTCTTTCCGGAATGGCTGTATTGTAAAATGCTGCACCCAACATTAATTTGTCTTGAGCATTCCAACCAATTGCCGGTGCATAGTAAACTTGAGATTCTTTAGGATTCTCAAAACTTCCTAGGAATTTAAATTTCCCCGGTTCCAGTTTCTTACATAATCCAGACGTCTTAATTTGATCATCCTTGCTATTAATAGTTGGCATGTCTTTAGCAGCATCTAGGAGTAATTCATCAGCATCTAAGTTGGGAAGCATGATTGTTTTTTTACCTTCAAAACCATCTAGCCAAGTAACCGAAGATTGTGTGCCTTGGCTAAAGGATGAAATAGAAACAGGAGCTTTGATTGCTGCGTTATTCTTTATCGTTACCTGCAATGAATCACCTACTTTTTTTACCTTGGAAATACCGTAATCCATTTTTTTGGTAGTTTTAATATAGTCATCAAAAAGCCATGACAAGTCTTTGCCAGACTCTCTTTCAAACACTACCTGAACATCTTTTGGCTGAGGGTGCTTAAACTTCCATTCTTCAAAATAGGCATGCATGCACTGATCAAACAACTCATCACCTAGATATGCCAGAAGATAGTCAAATCCAATTCCTGTTTTTCCATAGACAATTGCTCCGTAATTAGTTGGCGTAAACAAATCTGACCTAGTTTGGATAGGTTGATCATAATTTCTTCTTGCATTAAAAATGTATCCCAAATCATACATTCCTCTTGGACCATATTGATCTAGCCCAACTTTTTTCATAATACCACTTGGTAAACCAAAATCCATTTTTGAATCAGGGTACTTGGTCTCCGTATATCTATTCTCCGTAAAAGTATACAAGCCTTCATCCATCCATGCATTCTCCCTTTCATTCGAGCCTAAAATTCCGTAAAACCAATTGTGACCAACTTCATGAACAATGACTTGCTCCAAACCTAACGCTGTATACGACTCACCTATTACGGTAACATTAGGATACTCCATCCCTCCACCAGCACTAATACTTCCGTCTACTGCAGTAACGTGATTGTACGGATAATCTCCAGTCCATAGAGAATAATAATATGTGGCGTCATTCAAATACTCGATTGACTTTGTCCAAAGATCCGCTTCATTATTAGTGAACATAGCCCAAGTCGTTACTTTTCTTTTACTATGAGGCAATTCAACTTCACCCTTCAAAACATTATATCTCTTATCAGCAAACCAGGCAAAATCGTGCACATTCTCCTGATGAAAATGAAGCGTTTTAAACTCTTTGCTACTTACAGGGAATTTCATATCAGGCAAACCTGCCTTATTAATAGGAAAACTTTTGTTAGCGACCATTTCCTCCGTTTTTATAACTAATGCATCTAAGAAATTCAGTTCGTTCTCTCCATTAACCATATCTCCTGTTGCACCAACTAAATAGTTTTTAGGTAAAGTGATCTTCACATCATAAGTGCCATATTCACTAAAAAACTCACCTTGACTTAAATAAGTTATTGGATGCCATCCTGCTGTATCAAACACTGCTGGCTTAGGAAACCACTGTGTAATTTGATATGACTCTCCTATATGTCCTAACCTAGAATAAATTCCTTTAGGAATTTTAACTCTAAAAGGTGTTTTAATTACAACCTTACCTCCAGGAGGAATAGGTTGTCCCAAATTCAATTTGATAATATCTTGATGTCCATCGTAATTTGTATAAGTGATTTTTTTACCATCTACTTCAAAACTTAAACTATCAATATAACCTCTGTCGTTGGCATTAGCAAAATGAAAATCCACCTCACCATTTTCATCCAATTGAGTTGCTAACGCTGACGTATTGTTTTTATAGGCATTCGGCCAGATATGCATAATTATAAAATTCAATTCTTTCTTGGACTGATTCACATATTCAATCTCTTCTACCCCATGAAGAAAATGCTTCTTATCATCCAAAGTCACATCAATTTTTGTGTTGACTGTTTGCTGAAAATAGGATTGCTGGGCAATTGAAGCAAACAACCATAAAGAACTTAATACGAAAAAGAAATATTTCATCTGTTAAATTTAATAATGCGAAGATAAATAAACCTAGTTATTATATTTGTCTTAATCAATTTTTAAAATCATGTCTAAAACTGTAATACTCTCCAATAATGCTCCTGCACCAATAGGTCCTTATAGTCAAGCAATTCTAAAGGGAGACACGTTATTTGCAAGTGGTCAAATAGCAATCAACCCAGAAAATAACGAACTAATACTTAGCTCTATCCCCGAGGAAACGCATCAAGTTATGAAAAACATATCTGCGGTATTAAAAGCCTCGAATATGACTTTTGATAACATTGTAAAATGTAGCATATTTCTAAGTGATATGGGTAATTTTAACCTTGTTAATGAAGTTTATGGTAGTTATTTTAATTTGTTCAAATAACCAATTAGCAGGATCTGAAGGATCAGACAATTTCGATTTTTCATAACCATACACATCATGTACTAATGATTCATCTTTCCAACGCCGCATATCTGCATGTCGTGTTCCCTCCATGCAAAATTCTACTCTTCTTTCATGTCTTACTATTTCCCGAAGTTGAGTTTGGTTAAGCCCGGTTCCTTCAACAGATTCAACAGCAGGCATTCCCACTCTTGCACTAACAGCATCAATCAGGTCATAA
>CAJYBK010000104.1 GCA_913064955.1 uncultured Flavobacteriales bacterium | reverse complement strand
CAATGATTCGAAGACTTACTGGTAGTTTGTATTTGCTGGTAAGTTGTATTCTAACAATGTTTTCGTCACCAAGAGAAAGTTGAGCAGGTACAATTCTTTTGCCTTTTATTCTAGATTTAGTAAGAAAAAGTACAAATATGTCAAGTAAAAGTATGGAGAAAACAACTATTAATGATAATTGTGCAACGGGCAGTAAAATAGGAAAAGCAAAGGCAGCACAAAACAATACTATTAGTAAAAACCAATAGAGGAAAAAATGCTTTCTCAAATAAAATTGCCTAAAAAAATGAATCATTTTTCTTTTTTAATGTTTTACGTCCTAGATATAACTTCGGGCGTATTGCGTTGGAATTATCTAGGTACCTCTACTTTTTTAATGATTTCTTGAATAACAATATTAGCGTCCATACCTTCCATTTCTGCCTCAGGAGTTAATATTATTCTGTGATTCATTACATGATAAGCAACATATTGAACATCATCAGGAATAACAAAGTCTCTACCTCGAATCGCAGCCATAGCTTTTGCAGATTTAAGCATAGATAGAGATGCTCTTGGCGATGCTCCTAAATATATTTTACCATGCGATCTAGTCTCATGAGTAATTTCCGCAATGTATTTGATGATAGAATCTTCAACACGAATACCTTCAATCGTCTCTTGAATTTTTTGTAAATCCTGCTTCGAGAAAATACTTGGAATAGCATCAAAATCAATTCTTGTGTTGTTTTTGTATCTTCTTAATATTTCTTGCTCTTCACTAAGACTAGGATGAAGTAGATTGATTTTGAATAAAAATCTATCCAATTGTGCTTCAGGCAGTCGGTATGTTCCTTCCTGTTCAATAGGGTTTTGAGTTGCAATTACCAAGAAAGGGAAGTCCAATTTATAGGTGGTTCCATCATACGTAATTTGACGTTCCTCCATTACTTCAAAAAGTGCTGCTTGTGTTTTAGCAGGAGCCCTATTGATTTCATCGATAAGTGCAATGTTGGTGAAAATGGGTCCCTTCTTAAAGTTGAATTCACTTTCCTTCATATTGAAAACGGAAGTTCCAATAATATCAGACGGCATCATATCTGGAGTGAATTGTATTCTAGAGAAATCAACTGATAAGGTCTTAGCAAGAACTTTAGCTGTCAATGTTTTAGCAATTCCAGGAACTCCTTCCAGTAAAACATGGCCACCGCTGAACAATCCAATTAGCAATAGATCCACCATTTCAAACTGACCAATTAAGTACTTGCCAATTTCTGATCTTGCTTCGGTTACTTTACGATTAACAATCGAAAGGTCTATTCTTGGTGCTCCAAAACTAGATGACGTAGAAGGTGCCTCTGGCATAGGTGTTGGGTTAAAAGTTGGAACTTCAGGAATGCTTGATTCTGAAGTTGGATTATTCAGAGGATTATTTTCTTCTTTATTTGGATCATTGTTTTCCAAAGGGTTTTTGTTTTCTTCCATAATTTCAGTAATTAATTACAATTTTTATAAAAATATTCTAATTGAACATGCAAGTCAATTAACTCTTGTTCTGTAAATCGTTTAGTTTTGGCACTTTTGAAAGTAGTAAGAATATTCTTTATTCTTTCCTCATCAATTCCAGATTTTTCAGCAATACGTGTGACAATTTTTGGGTCTTTCTGTGCTAAGTTTATATAGTAACGCTCTCTTAAAAATGAGATGTAAATTTGAATCATGTGGTTTACAAGTTTATTGTGCTGCTTCTGTTGAAAGTACAGCTTACTTACAATGTCCATAAACTCCATACTGGAATTCTCGTTGGACTCCACAGGTGGTATTATTTTTTGTCTTCTTTTACTGAAAACGAGCATATACAATAACATTCCAGCAATTAATAGCACAAAAGCAGCGAGTAATGCTGGTTGGCTAATGATAAATTGCAACGGGCTGGATCTAGAACTTTTCTTCGGAGGCTTACTTTTCTTGGGTTGAGGAATGCCTCTATATTCGGAATATTTTCCAAAATTTTGATGCCAATAGATATTATTCTTAGGGAAATGAGAAAAAATATTTTCAGCATTTGTTTTCCCATCTTTTCTGGCAATGTTGACATTGGAAAAGTTTCCAGGTTGTGTATGTAAAATAAAGAATCCTTCCCCATGAGGAATCATGATACAATTTAAATACTCGTGACTACCTGAGATAGAAATATAGTCATTTCCTAATCTCCAATCATTGAAAAACAGAAAGTCTTTGTAAATGGATCTTCCATGAAAGTTAATGTCTTCATTTAGAATGACCAAATCCGTCTTATTTTTGAATTGCGGATGAAGGTAGTTGATGTGGATTGCAGTGTCATAATAATAAGATGCTGTTATGTCATCATACCCGAAAAACTCTTGAGTTAATTTAGTGCCAAAATCTTGTGAACTAATTATGGCATAATTTCCTTCATAAACAAAGTCCATTAAGTAGTTTCGGTCGCGCCCATTCAAGTAAAAACTTTCAGAAATACTGACATATAAATTGGGTTCCAGATTGAAGTTCTCCAAAGGAAGTAAATCTTCTAAACTTATGGTATCTGTCGTTTGAATGGTTTGTATAGATGTTGTTTTTTCATACTTCTTCAATAGGTTGTACAAAAGATATGTTCCAGCCGGATTTACAGGTTTGCTGATTTTTGTAGTGTCTTTTTGATTACTCTTATCGCCATCGCTAGAGGCGCTGCTACCATTCAAAAAATAGATTAGTACCAATACAATAACTAGTATTCCACCTATAACGATATATTTACTATTGTTTTTCAATTGTTCTGTATGGCTGAAAGCATCTGTTTAAATTTAGGCTCTACTTCGTTATAGTTATTTTTGGTAATGGTGTAGTTTCCATACCAAACTATATCATAAATTGAAACGGTCTCATTAAATAAGTTGAATTGTGGTTTACTTCGCATTTCCATCAAATAAGACATGTTGGTCTTCTTTCTTTCCCAATTAATCCAATTTTTATCTGCTAAATCTTTATTGATAAAAATGAAATAAATTCGGATAGCTTCTCTGAAATCCTCACGTTGTAAAGCCTCTTCTAACCTTCTTTCCAATTCTGTCTTTGGGATTTCCGATGGAGGTATATCATCAAAGTCAATATGAACTGTGGAGCCAGTTTCACTTCCTCCATATCGCATGAAGAAATAGTAAATCAAATAGGCAATTAATCCACCGATTAAAATAAAACCTATTATCTTCCAAAAGGTAAAGAAGCCGGAACCAGGATTAACATTTGGATTGATTTTCTTTTTCTTTCTTTTTTTAGGTTTAGACGGAGTGGTTGGTTTTTTTGACTTTTCATATTGGTTGTATTCTCCATCGCCATATTCTTTGTCATTATGATAATAGTTTTCTTGATGCTCATAATTGTCATAATCTTCATCATAGTCGTAGTCTTCATTTTCAGGATCTTCAAAGTTTTGATATTCACTATACTCACCCTTGTACTCTTCCAGTTCAAAGTCATAAGCATCACCTTCTTGCCCTTGCTCTGTTGAGAAATTATCACCTGAAAATTCACCCGCTCCAGAACTGCTAGAGTTGGATGACTCTTGCTTCATTTTACCTTTTAGTTTTCCCCATTGATTGGAGTCAAATTGTTTCTTGTCTGGGTTAGATTGTAAGTATTCTTCTTGGTTAGATTGTCCAAAACTACCCAACACAATTCCAAGAAAAATTGGCACTAATAATATGTGAGATAGTCTAGTAATCACCTTCTTCTGCTGTTTCGTATACTTTGCTTTTTGTGCCAAATGACTCTAGTTGCTTGAACATGCCGACCGCATCATCTTGCTCTCTAATGGAAAAATAGAGAATAGAAAATCCTAAAATAAAAATCGGAAAAATCATATGACAGAAAATCAAATAAATTGATGCATCCACCATTGCAAATATATATTGAGGCTCGTCTGCAACTGGTAATACAAACCACTCTAATGCCATGTCTTTGAATATATCGAGAGGAACTCCCACAAAAGTGTAGATAATAAATAATGTAATAAGTATAGAATAAAACAATCCTATACCTCCCCAAAATAGTTTCCAAGGTTTGCTTAACCCTTCGCTTAATCCTTTAGCAAAAGAATCTTTTGTAAGCGTGTTTGGAAGTGCCCACATGATAATGAAAGGTGAAACGATACTAATTAATAGCATTCCCCCGAAAGGAACAAAAACACTTATTAAGCCCATTACGACAAATGAAATAAATAATGGAAAAATGGATTTTCCGAGTAGTTTGAAATAGGACTTCCATCCTGAATCAATCGTCTTTGAGACGATTAATCTGAATGCATATAGGAGGTTAAATCCGTTGAGTGTAAATAATACTGCTTGAATGACAAATAAGTCCCATTGGAAATATTCATTCCAACCAAAGAGGACTTCTAAATTGTCTAATATTTTTTCGCCTCTTGCAAAAATTAAAATGCCACCTCCGGTAGCATCAGTTTGGTATTCAAAAAATGGAATTCGTTCAAAAAGATAAAATACATAGGCAACGTTTGCGATAACCGAAATAAAGAAAAGTTTAAAAAACGTACCAAAGAGTTTGGCAAAACTTAAAAAAGTATCAGTAAAAACTTCTCCTATATCTTTAATTCGGTGCAAGTTAATTTCTTTGGAACTTTTGTATTGTGGCCTCTCTATTACTTTGCCATCAAACTTTTCTTTTCTAGCAACAATAATTGGATAAATTACAAAGTAGAATATCACAATGGCAAAACAACTTAAAATGAACAGCCATTTCAGTCCAGTAGGCCATTCTCCTTCAAGGGCCTCTCCGTGGGTGGTTACAACGGTGTTTCTTGTTGCATAGCCTTCAATAAAAGCGGCAAGTAAAATGAAAGGAATGATACCAATCATCATTTTTACGCCTCTCTTAGCACTAATTATTAATGATTGCATCCTTGTCAAGGTGCCGGGAAAAAGAAGGCCATTGCCCATTGTGATCCCGGCTGCGGCAGCAAGGATGATGGCTGGAATTTCAAACGCTCCGTGTATCCAAATAGTCAAGAAACTAGCTAGGGTTAATCCTCTTACTACGTAAAACCATTGAAACGCGCCAACCATGATTGAATTAAAAAAGAGAAAAATACCCGAGCCTAAGGAGAAGAAAATGCCCAAGACAAATGTAATCATGGCCACTCGCATATTATTGATCGCTATATTTCCAAAGCTGAGGGATTCAGGTCCATGACCATAAACGTTCATTGGTTTACCTTCTTCAATAAAACCTTCCGCCATTTGCACATAATCATATCCAATTACAGCGCCTAAAAAATCTTCATTATCTATAGTGGAAACAATGCCTATTAACATGCCTATTACGAAAATAACAAAAGCAACCAAAAGACTTCTTTGAGCACGATACATTTCAAGAGGTAAGTCTTTCGTCCAGAAAGTTAAAAACTTGGAAAAAGGCTCTCTTTTTTTCTTATATAAATCGTGAAATACTCGTTGGGCTAAGGAATTTAGATAAACCCTTACTGACCTTTTGGGGTAGTAAGTTCGAGCAAAAGCCAAATCATCAGTCAACTCAACAAATAAACGACTCATTTCATCTGGGTCGTTTTGTTGAGTTTTGGACATTTTCTCAAATTTTGCCCATTTCTTTTTATTTTGATTGATGAATGTAGTTTCTTTCACTCAGTTTTTTTTCAGAGAGCATAAATGTATAATGAATTTATATAATTAGCCTTTTAATTTTCAATGAAATTTAAAATTATCCACTATTTTTGAGCAAAATCAGATAGAAAGAATTTGAAAACGGCAGAAATAGTAACAACACACAATGTGATCATTCAATATGAAATGGCGCCTATTCTTAGTAGAGTAGTAGCGAGTATTTTGGATATGATAATTGTCGGGTTTTACTTCGGCTTAATGACCTTGATGTTTGCTTCCATAATTGGGTCTTCCTTTGGTTATGATGATGTTTCAAACGTAGCAATCTTGTTTTGGTACATCTGCTTGTTGCCAGGATTCTTTTATAGTTTTTTATGTGAGGCACTGCTCGGTGGGCAGACTTTTGGGAAAATGGCTTTGGGTATCAGGGTGTTGAATATTTCTGGAGATAACGCTTCCATAGGAGATCTTTTTTTAAGATGGTCGTTTAGGTTGATTGATATTTTGGCTTCAGTTGGCGCTCTTGGTTTAATTGTTTCTCTCTCTAATGATAGGTCGCAAAGACTAGGTGATGTTGTCTCCAATACAATTGTTATAAAACTTAAGCCAACCAATGAATTTAGTATCACTGATATTTTGAATATTAAAAGTAGTAAAGATTACGAGCCGACCTACCCAAGTATTGTACAACTGAGTGATGAGGATATGTTGCTGATTAAAAACTCTATGGATCGTTTGAAAAAGAATCCCAACGATGCGCACAAAAATTTAGTTCGCGAATTAGCAGATTTGACTGCTGAAAAATTGAACCTTTCCGAAACTCCCGAAAAAAAGATTACATTTTTAAAGACTGCTTTGCAAGATTACATAGTACTAACTAGATCCTAGATGAACCATGAGTAAATTGTATGTAGTGCCAACACCAATAGGTAATCTAGAGGATATGACTTTTCGTAGCGTAAGAGTTTTGAAAGAGGTGGATTATATTCTTGCTGAAGACACTAGAACAAGTGGGTTTTTATTAAAACACTACGAGATTGGCACTCCAATGAGAAGCTATCATATGCACAATGAGCATAAAATTGTGGAAGGCTTGGCGGAACAAATTATGGAAAGTGAAAATGGCTTTGCTTTAATAACTGACGCTGGTACTCCTGCCATTTCTGATCCTGGTTATTTGTTGGTAAGGAAGTGCATTGAGGTGAATATTGAGGTGGATTGTTTGCCAGGTGCAACTGCCTTCGTTCCTGCATTGGTAAATAGTGGTTTGCCATGCGATACATTTTATTTTGAAGGTTTTTTGCCGCATAAAAAAGGTAGACAGAAAAAGTGGCTGGAATTGTCTCAATTGGATAAATCTATTGTTTTTTATGAGTCACCTTACAGGGTTGAGAAATTGTTAAAAGAGGCACAAGAGCATTTGGGAGAAGATTGTCATGTGTCAATTTCAAGAGAGATTACTAAGAAATTTGAGGAGACTCTGAGAGGAGCGCCAAGTGCTCTGCTTCAGCACTTTGAGTCAAAACCACCGAAGGGAGAGTTTGTAGTGGTGGTGCATAAGTAGATTATTTGTACAAAAATATTATAAAAAGTATAAATATTTTGATATTTTTGGTACAACGAATTACTACTACTTTTTAAAATATACTACTATGCATAGATTAAGCAATTATCTATTAGCCACTGCTTTATTATTTATTCACTTATTTAGTTATTCTCAATTTGAGGAAAATAAGGGTCAAATTTATGATGAGGGTGGTACTTTTCGAGAAGATGTCTTATTTGTGTCACAAGTTTCGGGTGGCAACATTTTTTTTACTGATCATGGTGTTGTTCACCATTTCAGGAAGATAACTCCTGCTAAATTTGATGAAATTCGAGCAGGGAAAATTCCCAATCCATACACAGACCAGGAATGGGAGACTTTTATGAAGCAGGCAGCTGAAGGCTCCTTCATTCATGAAGGCTTCAAGGAAAAAGGAGAGCAATACAGGATTGATATGACTTTTCCAGGAGCGGATTTGTCTAATGCTGTGGGCGAAGTAGAGAAATTGCAAAAAAATCAATATTTTTTACCTCAGTTAGAAGATGGTATCTCCGATGTGAAAATATTTGAAAGGGTAAGGTATATAAATGCTTACCCAGGAGTGGATATTATTTTTTACTTCGTGGACGGGGGATTGAAATACGATTTTGAAGTCGAAGCCAATGCAGATATAGAAAGGATAAAAATATTATACGTTGGTCATCAGGATATAAGTATTGATGAGAGCGGAAATGTAGTAGTAAAAATATTGCCAGGTGAAATTAGAGAGTTAGCGCCTATAAGTTTTCAAAATGGAAAGGAAGTTCCTTCAGCATTTCAAATTAATAACGACACGATTTCATTTCAATTAGGTAACTATGATAAAAATCAAGCATTATTGATTGATCCAGCTCTTACTTGGAGCACATATTTTCATGATGGAACAACAAGTGCTTTGTTTACTAGCTCTAGGCCAGTTTGGGATGCGGCTGGAAACATGTATCAAGCTTTGGATACTTATAATAGGACAACATATCCATTGGTAAATCCAGGAGGTTCTGCTTATTATAATATAACGCCAGGTTCCACAGGTCTGCAACTAATAATTCAAAAATATAATACTAGTAGACAAGTGGTTTGGGCAACATATTACCCAGCAAGTCAGTCGTCCAGTACCAATTTTACTAATGGAGGTTTGGTGATAGATAATAGCGACAATATTTATGTCGTAGGACATCAGTTTTTTGTTTATGCGAGCCCTGTACCGGCTTTTAGTTTGTACAATCCTGGTGGAGGAGCTTATTACGAAACTGATCTTGGTAATAATAGAAATTTTATTCTAAAATTTGATTCTAATGGTCAGAGATTATGGGCTACTATGTTTTGTACAACAACTCCTTCAAGTAGTTCAGGTTTGGATCTTTACGGATTGGCAATAAGCAGTAATAATAAATTGCATGCTGTGGGCGAAACATATACTCCTGCTTCTTCATGGGTGCCTATGCCTTTAGCGAATCCTGGAGGAAGTCATTATTATAACGCTTCACCTACGGAAGACGAGGTTCCATCTTTACATAGGTTTTCTACTTCTTTGGCTTTAGAGTGGAGTACGTATATTAGTAGAGGTACAGCAGATACATATAATGCTGGTTCTGCGATTGCCTTAGATGCAAGTGATAATATCTTTATTGGAGGAAGAGCTGGTCAAGAATGGGGGGCAGGTTCTGCTTCACCTTATACTTTGGCAAATCCAGGAGGTGGCGCTTACCAAGATGGTTTTAACACAAACACGAATAACGGGCGAAAAATGTCATTATTTAGATTTGGGTCAAATGGTGCGTTAACTTGGAATACTCTTTATGGAGGAACATCAAGTGCTAATAGTGTTATTTGGCAAGATATTAGGGATGTTACAGTAGCCTCTAATGGTGATGTATTTTTCATTGGAAGAGCAAATACCACGAATATGCCTACGTTAAACCCTGGCGGTGGAGCCTACATGAAAACTTCACTATCAACGGGAAGTACGTCTGTTTATGACGGAGTTGTTTTACATTTTTCAAATACCGGTGCCAGAAAATGGGCAACTTATTGCGGAGGAAATGGAACAAGTGATGGTACGGACTTTTGGGGGGTGGCCAAAGACCCAAGTGATAATATCACTATTGCAGGTGTGAGTAGAACAACTAATACTTTTCCAGTTCAATCGAAAGTTGGGAGTTATAATCAAGCAACTCAATCAGGTTCTTATGCAGCAGTGTTGATTCAGTTTAACAGTGTTGGAGTTAGGCAATGGGGTACTTATTATGGTGATCAATCTTGGGTCAGTTCTGGAGGTTTTGGAGGTGATGGTTCAGGAAAGTATGTGTTGTTTGGAGCGTCAGAAAGTATACCTTTTGTTGATCCAGGTGGTGGCGCAATTTTTGAGAACACTCATGAACTCACAGCAACAAGATCTGATTTTATTGCAGAATTTGGAGGTTGTACTTCAGAAAGCAACACAACAACTACCACTGCGATTTGTGAAAATGCTACTAAGACACTTACTTCTAGTGGTTCAGGAGGCGGAACTTGGTCTATTGTTTCCGGAGGTGGAGCCATTACTGGAACAGGACCTTACACGTATACCCCTGCAAATATATCCACGCCAACAACGGTTACCGTTCGTTATGTGGACGGCTGTGGAAATGGATCAAATATTTCGTTTACTGTAAATCCACTTCCGGGAATACCAGGCGTAATTTCTGGTGCGTCAACAGCTTGTAGCGGTGCAAGCGAGACCTATACAATAGCTGCAGTTGCTGGTGCGACTAGTTATAACTGGTCTTATAGTGGTGGTGGAACTCCATCTGGTACAGGTACTAGTGCGCCATTGTCTCCTACTTCTAATGGAACCTTGGCAGTTACGGCAACAAATGGATGTGGTACTTCAACGAGTTCAACAATGGCAATAACTGTTAATTCTAATAGCACGGCCCCTACAGGAATAACGGGAACAACTACAATTTGTGATGGTGTTTCAACAACTTTAACCTTGACAGGAGGTTCAGCAGGAACAGGAGCTACTGCGGAATGGTTTACTGGTTCATGTGGAGGTACTGCAGCAGGTTCTGGAAATTCGATTTCTGTTTCTCCAAGTTCAAATACTACTTATTTTGTTAGATATAATGGTACTTGTAATACAACAACATGTGCATCTCAGTTGGTAACGGTAAATCCAATCCCAACTGCTCCTACTATAAATTCAAATACACCTGTATGTGAAGGAACAGCAATTAATTTAACTAGTAATACAATTAGTGGAGCAACATATGCGTGGACCGGTCCTAATACATTTAGTTCTTCGAATGAAGATCCATCAATAACATCAGCGACTTCAGCGATGGCAGGAACTTACAACTGTGAAGTTACAGTAAATGGATGTACTTCTGGTTCAAGTTCTACTTCAGTGGTTGTTACGGCAGCGCCTACTGTTACAGTTCCTGGTTCTGGAAGTGTGTGTGTGGATGGCACAATTACTTTGTCACCAACTACAGGGGGAACATGGTCAAGTAGTGCGCCAGGTACGGCTACAATTACCAATGGAGGTGTTGTGACAGGAGTAGCAGGAGGTTCTGCAAATATGACTTTTACCAATACAACTACAGGTTGTTCAAGTAATTCATCCTCGGGAAGTGTTACTGTCAATGATTTACCTGTTGTTACAGCTCCAGGTTCAGGAGAGGTTTGTGTGAATGGAAATATAACTTTGTCACCAACTACAGGGGGAACCTGGTCGAGTAGTGCAACAGGAGTTGCTACTATTACAAATGGAGGAGTTGTTTCAGGAGTATCTTCTGGAAATGCAGATATGACCTTTACTAATACCACAACTGGTTGTTCTAGTGCTTCCACATCTGGAAATGTGGTTGTAAATCCTTTGGAAGATGCTACATTTACTTATCCTGCTAGTACATATTGTATTACTTCACCTTCAGATCCAATAGCAACAGTGACAGGAGTAACAGGCGGAACTTTTAGTATTGATAATGGTGGGACAATTGCTTCAATAACTGGAGAAATAGATTTAGATGCTAATGGAGTTCAGAACTACACAGTGACTTATACAACATCTGGAACTGGTCCAGGTTCAGAAGATATAGCTGTTACTGTAACGGCAGGTCCACAAGCAACTTTTAGTTATACAGGTACTCCTTATTGTGAGGGTTCAGGTGCTGCAAGTGTTACTTTTGGTGCAGGAGGAAGTGC
>CAJYBK010000103.1 GCA_913064955.1 uncultured Flavobacteriales bacterium | reverse complement strand
ATGATGAAGTAGAAAGTGGCAAATCTGCCGATGATGCTAAGACAGATTTCATGCTGAATGAAAAGTACAAAGACTGTGACCTAATTTTTTACATCCCGAAAAACATATACTCTAGTAATGCCGCAAGGTTATTCTATAAGGAAAAGCCTAATTCAATGGTTCAGACTTATATTTCTTTGGCTTTAAATGAATCTTTGGAATTGGCCAAACTAAATGAAAAGTCTATTTCTGACTCTTTAACTGCGGATGAAGATGCCCTTACTTTTCAGGATTATCAAGCTGTTAAAACCAAAGTTAATTTGGCAGTTATCGATTATCTTGATGAAACTGAAAAAGATAATAAATCAGAGATAAAAGCCGGTATTGGGTTTGCCTTTGGTTTGTTGATTTACATGTTCATATTTATGTATGGCGTACAAGTTATGAAAGGTGTAATTGAAGAAAAAACAAGTAGAATAGTTGAAGTAATTATCTCTTCTGTTAAACCTTTCCAATTAATGATGGGTAAAATAATTGGCATTATGCTCGTTGGACTTACGCAATTAATTATGTGGGTAGTGCTCATTGGAATATTTTCTACGTTAGTGATTCCTTTTGTACTTCCCGATAAGTATTCCTCTGCTTTTCAAGGAGCCAATCCAACGGAGATGGTTCAAACCACCAGTGATGTAAAAGCAATGATGAATACCGAGCCTGTAGCTAATATTCAGGACAATGAGTTACTCGATGTTCTGTTTAACGAAACGCCATGGGGCGCAATGATTTTGGTTTTCTTATTTTTCTTTATCGGAGGGTACTTGCTGTACGGCTCGTTAATGGCGGCAGTAGGTGCAGCAGTAGATAGTGAAACGGACACTCAACAATTTATGCTACCAGTCACAATGCCATTGATTTTCGCTTACATCATTTCTATAATGGGGATTCAAGACCCTGATAGCACAATAATGGTTTGGTGTAGTGAAATACCGTTCACCTCCCCTATTGTCATGATCGTAAGATTCAGTGCCAATGGCGGTGAAGGAATGTTCTGGCAACTACTGCTTTCCATGTTTTTATTAATCATCACTTTTATAGGAACAACTTGGGTTGCTGCAAAAATCTACCGAACAGGTATTTTAATGTATGGAAAGAAAGTTACTTACAAGGAATTATTTAAGTGGTTGAAATACTAACTCTGAGGTTATCTAAATTTTAACTTTAGGAATTATAAAATCTTATCCGTTACATTTGCTTCGATGAATTTCGAAGAAATATATCATGCTAGTAAAGATCAAATTTTCAATTTGGTTTTACAATATCTACAAAACATTGAAGATACTGAAGAGGTAACTCAAGATGTTTTTGTAACTGTTCATGAGCAACTGGATAATTTCCAAAACAAGTCTACCATCAGCACATGGATATATAGAATAGCCATCAATAAATCTTTAGATTTTATTAAAGCTAAGAAAGCCAAGAAAAGATTTGGGTTTATTACTTCCATTTTTGGCGATAGAGATGGCGAACTGAAATATGACCAACCTAACTTTGATCATCCAGGAGTTTTGATGGAGCAAAAAGAACAAATGGAACTTCTATTTTCTCATATTAACGCATTACCTGACACTCAAAAAACAGCATTAATTCTGCATAAAATCGAAGGGAAATCTCAACAAGAAATTGCGGATATTATGAACTCAACACCAAAGGCAGTGGAATCTTTAGTTCAGAGGGCAAAAACAAACTTGAAAAAAAAAATTACCAAAAAGAGAAGGATTTTAAGATAACCTTCGTCTAATAAAATAAGACAATGAAAAACACGAATAACATAGACCCAACAAATAGACTGGCCAGCATTCAAAAGGTGCATGCCCCAGAATACATGTTAACGAGAATTTACGCCAAAATCGATAGTCTTAAAGAAATAAAAGTGAAGCCCAGCACTGCTTGGTCTATGATAGGTGGTGTTGCAATGGTTATCATCATAAATGTGGCTATTTTGTTTCAAAACAATTCAACCATTCAAAGCGAATCAACCATTATTTCTGAAATGGGAATGGAAATTAACAATTCAATTTATTAGTTATGAGTAAAGTTAGACTACTTACTATTACATCGATTGGACTTCTTGTTTGTAACATTGTCCTATTAGCGTTTATGTTTTTTGGAAAACCACCTCACCCTAATCATGAAGGTCCAAAGCAGTTGATTATTGAAAAACTTGGATTCAATGACACACAAGTAGCGGAATATGACCTATTAATTGATACACATAAAACAAGCATTTCGTCTTATGATAATGAGCTGAAGCAACTCAAGCAAAACTTGTATTTGCTTCTATCAAAAGAAACTAGTGATTTAGAGCGAAACGAAATGATTCAAAAAATTAATGACCTTCAGAAGGACATCGAATTAACACATTATCATCACTTTGAACAAATCAAGTCATTATGTGAAGATGATCAAATTGAAAAGTTCAATGAACTAAGTAAAGATTTGTCTAAAATGTTCGCTCCTAAAGGACCTCATAAATAAGGTTCAACCTACAAATAATTATAAATAAATTCACTTTTTTTCTATCAAAAGCCACACTACAATAAAGTATGGCTTTTTTGCTTTTCAATCTGTAAGTGTTACATTTACATGCAATGGATATTATTGACGATATATCAACCACAGTATGTGAGAAGTGTGATTGTACAATTCACTCGTTTCAAGATATAAAAAAAGGTTACATCTATAGAGCAGAATCACAGAAAACCCCTTTATTTTCAAATACAGATAAATATAAAGTTCAAAAAGAGCCATACATATTCAATATTTGTAAAAAATGTAGTCAGCGATATTTAATCAGAAATCTAGTACTCACTTTTGGCACTGGATTTCTTGGAGTTGCGTTTATGCTTTATCCCTTTTTTGATTGGTTATTTTATGCAGGAGGAGTCTTAATATTTATCTTCTTAATCATTCTTCCTGAAACAGCATTTCGTTCAAAAAGAAGATTGGACGAAATGTCAATTCCGTTATATAAGAAAAAATACCCTGAAGATTTCGCTTTAAAAACAACTGTTCCACTAACTAGAAAGGCCTACTCTGAGATGTATCCTGATATTTCTATCAATATTCAAGATTCCATCAATAGGATCAATAAAACCAATGATGAGATGATAAAAACATTAGAAAAACTAAAACAAAAAAATGGACCAACAAGCTAACAACCCTTTGCATGGTGTGAAATTAAAAGACATACTTGAACACCTTGTGGATCAATACGGATGGGATGAAATGGGGATGCAAGTTGATATTAGATGTTTTAACTATGAACCTAGCATCAATTCAAGTCTAAAGTTTTTACGAAAAACCCCTTGGGCAAGGGCAAAAGTTGAAGAAATGTATTTGCGTTCAATTAAGTAATTGCAACTTAAATAACTTTACCTTTGTTTTATGTCAAATTACAAGAATCAAAAAAGCATACTTGCTAAATTAGGAATTACAGTATTGAATCCCATGCAAAAAGACGCGCATCAGGTTATTCAAAATAATTCTGAGGTAGTGTTATTGTCTCCAACTGGAACAGGTAAAACTTTAGCCTTTTTACTACCGTTGATTGCTGAATTAAATCCAGATATTGATGAAGTACAAGCTTTGATTGTTGTTCCATCAAGAGAACTTGCCATTCAAATTGAACAAGTAATTCGAGACATGGGGACTGGCTATAAAACCAATGCCGTTTATGGTGGACGTTCTGGTTCCAAAGATAGAATCGAACTAAAGCATAGACCTGCCATCTTAATTGGAACACCAGGTAGATTATCTGACCATTTTTATCGAGAAGAATTCGACACAAATCACATTAAAACACTTGTTTTAGATGAGTTTGATAAGTCCTTAGAAATTGGGTTTGAAACGGAAATGATTGACATTCTTTCTTCGCTAACTGCACTAAAAAAGAAGGTACTTACTTCCGCAACATTTGGTGTAAAGATTCCAAAGTTTGTAAAACTTCAAAACCCGCAAGAAGTAGATTATTTATCTGAAGAAGGTCCAAGATTGAATATCTTTAAAATTGAAGCTTCAGACAAAAACAAACTCAAAACATTAGTAAAAACACTTAACCACATTGGCAATCAGCCAGGAATTATATTCTGCAATTTTAAGGATTCTATTGCGGAGGTTGGTGATTTCTTAATCCGTAATAACATAGCGCACACAGAGTTTCATGGAGGAATGGAACAGATAGATAGGGAAAGAGCCTTAATCAAATTTAGAAATGGTACTTATCAGTTGCTGCTGGCTACTGACCTTGCAGCTAGAGGAATCGATATTCCAGAAATAACCTTTATCATTCATTATCAATTACCACACAAGGAGGAAGAGTTTACCCATAGGAATGGAAGAACTGGAAGAATGAAAAAAGAAGGAAATGCTTACGTTTTGTATCATGAGTCTGAAAGGCTACCTGATTTCATTGAACAATTTCCCAACAAAACATTTGAGGATTCAAAAGGTTGGCAAGAAACAGCATGGAGTACTCTTTATATAACAGGAGGTAGAAAAGATAAAATATCCAAAGGCGACATTGCTGGGTTGCTAATAAAGCAAGGAAATCTAAATAAGGATGAACTTGGCGTTATAGAATTGAAACAAGACTGTGCATTTGTATCTGTATGTAGAGACAAAATGCAAGAAGTCATCAACCTGACAAATAATACTAGATTAAAAAAGAAAAAGGTTAGGATTTCGGAGATTTAGAGCGCGAATTGAAATCTTTGTTATCTCCTTTCTTGAAATTACCCTTTGCCTTAATAGGATTCGGCTTAACCAATTTTGCAGTGTTATCCTTTTTCGGACGTTCCTCCATTGGTCCTCTTTTATAAATAACCAATCCATTAAGGAAGTTCCTTAATATTTGATCTTGCAATTCTTTGTAATTAGGATGTCCTTCTTTTCTAAAAAATGCCCCCAATTCACTTTTGGACACTCTAAAATCAACTAAAGAAAGTATTTCTATGATGTCGTCATCTCTAAGTTGTAGGGCAACTCTAATCTTTTTTAAAACGTCATTATTTGTTAAAGCCATGTCGTAAAATTATAATTCAAAGGTACTATTTTAATATAGACCTATAATCAACAAAAAATCCCGTTGCGAAATAATCACAACGGGAAATATTATATAAAAAACTTAATTTAGAATTAAGCTTTTGTAAATCTTCTTCTTTCTTTGATTCTTGCTGCCTTACCTTTTCTTTCTCTAAGGTAATAGATTCTTGCTCTTCTTACAGCACCGTGCTTAACCACTTCTATTGTTTCGATAAATGGATCATTGATTGGGAAAACTCTTTCCACTCCAATATTTCCACTCATTTTTCTAATTGTAAAAGTTTCTGTTGCTCCAGATCCTTTTCTTTGGATAATTACACCTTGGAAAGACTGTAGTCTTTCTTTATCACCCTCTTTAATTTTGTAAGTAACAACGCAAGTATCACCTGATTTAAAATCAGGCCATTCCTTCATTTCTACTAATTCCGATTGAAGTTCTTTTATTAAGTCCATTTCAGTATATTGTTTCTAGTTCACCAATTTTGGGGGTGCAATATTACAAATAAATATTCTAATCTTACTATTTTTAGTAATTTTTATTGAATATTTTTTGCTTCAGCCTTTTAGCCTATATATTAGGTCAAATATCGACATTCTATTACACTTAGCAGTAAAGTATAGCATTTAAAGTGAATCTTACTTAAATTTACATCACTAAAGATTAAACTTATTATTAATAAATTAAATAGAACAAAATGATTGATCAATTATTAGAAAATGTAAAAGGTGGCGCAATGGGTGACCTTATGTCAAAATTTGGATTAGACGAGAGTAAAGCAAAAGGAATTATGGACTTAGCAGGAGGATCTACTAAAGAAGTGATGACAGATAAATTAAAAAGTGGTGGATTGGACACCGTAATGAACCTTTTCTCTAGTAAAGAAAATGGAGAAAGCGAAAATGGCGTAATGTCAAGCGTTCAAGATAATTTCATTAGTAAAATAACTTCTCAATTTGGTATTGACAGTAACACAGCAAAGAGTATCGCTGATTCTGTACTTCCAAAAATTACTGGCATGATTACAAGCAAAAACGAAGAAACACCTTCTAGTGTTTCAAGCAGTATTCTAAGCATGTTTGGAGGAGATTCTATGGACAGTTTGAAAGACTCGGCAATGGATAAATTGAAAGGTTTATTTTAGACCATAGTATCCTCAACATATTTAAAGCGTCTGAATTAATTTTCATACGCTTTTTTTGTTTCAAAACAGTTAACTTTGTCACTTAATCATGAAAGATTCACCTAACGAAAAACCCAGTAACACTAAAACTTGGCTTAAAAGAATAGGAGTTGCAGGTTTTCTATTCTTTTTGCTGAAAGGTATAGGTTGGCTTATATTTATATACTACGGTTCCACCTTGTTTAAAGGATGTGGTTTTTAATTTAATACAGCCAATAATAAATCAAAATCATCCAGTTGACCAATGGTATCAAAATCATCCAAATGATTAAATTCTCTACACTAAACCGTTCTTTTAAATCTCTTTTAATTTCATCAATCAACCACCCTACCCTTTCTTCATGCGTCAAATTCTTCGTTAAAGAAGTTTGATAAATATCGTAAAACGGTACTAAAGAGAGGATCATCTCAACAATTTTTCGCAGAAAAAAAGGCAAACGCTCTACCCAACTATTTATTTTAAGAAAATAATTATCCTCCGTTTGAACAGATAACTTCTGTGCTTTTTCATTCTCCTTTAAAAACGAACTCAAAGCATTAAAAACTGCAGTTTCATTGTTTTCAAATAAGCCATAAAACAATTTATTCGTAACATACAAATAGGAGCACCTTACAAAAATGACTGAGATAATTAAAACATGAAAAAATCCTTTCCCAAAAAATTTCCAAATATTAATTTGCTCCGCTTGAAAAGTCGTAAATAAGAATAATAGAAAGTTCAAAAATAAAAACAACAGTGTAAGAGCAAAAACAAGAAATGTAATTTTCACAAAGTCTTTCTGACTTGTTACAATGTATCGAATCAATCGAAAAAACCTAATCATACTTAGATCTTTAACCTTGCCATAGGTGTAATCGATTGATCTGCAAAGTCTTTATTCAATAGTTTATAATATCCTGTCACGGCAATCATAGCTGCATTATCTGTGCAAAACTGAAACTCTGGAATAAATACATTCCAATTACGTTTTGCTCCTTCTTCAGCCAACCGGGTTCTTAACCCACTATTGGCAGACACACCTCCAGCGATCGCTACATCAGCAACTCCATACTCCTCTATTGCAGGAACCAATTTCTTAAATAAATAAGACACTATATGCGCCTGATAAGATGCACAGATATCCTCCAAATTATTTTTTACAAAGTATGGATCCTTTTGCTCATTGTTACGAATAAAATTCATGAACTGCGTTTTTAAACCACTAAAACTAAATGTGTAGCCATCCGTTTTTGGGTAGGAAAACTTAAAAGCTTCCGCATTTCCTTGTTTTGCATACTTATCAATCAAAGGTCCTCCTGGGTATGGTAATCCTAAAACTTTTGCAGCTTTGTCAAATGCTTCTCCGGCCGCATCGTCCATAGTCTCTCCCATAACCTCCATTTTCAAATAATCTTTAACTAATACAATTTGGGTATGGCCACCCGACACGGTAAGACAAATAAAGGGAAAAGTAGGCACAACTGATGTTTCACCTTTTTTCTTTATAAAATGTGCCAAAATATGACCTTGCATGTGATTCACGTCAATCAACGGTACGCCCAATCCCATTGCAAACGATTTGGCAAAACTAGTCCCCACCAACAAAGAACCTAGTAATCCAGGACCTCTTGTAAATGCCACTGCATCAATTTCGTTTTTAGAAATTCCTGCTTCCTTTATTGCTGCGTCTACCACAGGAATGATGTTTTGCTGATGTGCTCTTGACGCTAATTCTGGTACTACACCTCCATACTTTTCATGTACCGCCTGCCCGGCAGTCACATTTGATAACATTTCAGTGTTTTTAAGTATTGATGCAGAAGTATCGTCACAGCTTGATTCTATACCAAGAATGTAACTATATTTGTGGGTTATTGACATATGTTCAACAAAGATTGGGTAAATTTATTAAAAATATAGCAAAAGGCATCTTAAAAACTATAGGTTATAGCCTAGAGTTACTGTTGTTTTTGGCTATTATTTTGGTTTTCTTGATCCGAACAATGTGGTTTCAAAATGTAGTTGCCGATTATGTAGCTGCCTATTATAGTTCTGAATTCGGAACGGAAGTTACCGTTGATAAAGTTAAAATTAATGGGTTTGAGTATTCCGAAGTAATTGGACTCCATATCAAAGACCTAAGAGGAGACACTTTAATTTACAGTCCCAAATTCTCAGGTTCTTTAGCCATGCTGAGCATCAATAGTAAATTTGCTATACTGAAAGCTATCAACTCGGAGAATACAAGGGTCAAATTGCAGCAATATGAAGGAGACACAACCACAAACATTCAATTTTTAATAGATTATTTTGCTTCTGACGATACAACCAATAGTAATTTTAAAATAAAAATTAATGAAATAAACTTGTTAAATGTGCATTTGTCTTTTGACAATTGGAACATTGAACCGGCACCTTATGGACTTGACTACAACCACTTAGATATCAAACATTTATATGGAAAAGTAGAATCACTAAGAAATAGAAACGGTGTTACAACCTTTCAACTTGAAAAAATTTCACTTATTGAAAAAAGTGGATTTCAGTTGGACGACATGAAGTGTTATTTCTTAGCCAGTGATAAAAAAATAAAATTTGAAAATCTTAAGTTAATTACACCCTACACAAATCTAGATGTCAAAGGACTCTCTTTCAACTATAGAGATTATGCGGATTTATCCGACTTCACATATGCTGTATTGATGAAAGCCGAAATATTTCCATCAAGGCTTAATTTGAGGGACCTTTCCTATTTTGCCCCCGTATTTAAGGACTTCAAAAACAACCTAAAAATTGAAGGAAAACTCAATGGAACCGTGAGTAATTTCAATATCAAAGATTTATATATTGGATTGTCTCCTGTTACTTTTTATACTGGAGAGATTGATATCAAAGGTATTCCTGATATGGATAACGCATTAATCTACCTAAATGTAGACAATATGCAAACCAGTGCAAAAGAGATTGAAAAACTAAATTATAAAACCTTTGGATTGACGGAACCAATAGTTCTACCTCCAGAATTGAAAAAACTTGGGGTAGTTAAAGTAAACGGAACCATTGATGGGTATATTAGCGAGTTCTACTCCAACATTAACGTCACTTCTGACATAGGAGAAGCATACACTAATATTCAAGGAGGACTTGACAAACAGAACATGTTCAGTTATGTGGGTGACGTATCCACAAAGGATTTTCGATTGGGAGATTTAATTAGCAACAATGAGATTGGAAATCTTAATTCTAATTTTAGTCTCAAAGGAAAAGGAACATCCTTAGATGAGATAGAAACAGAAGTAATTGGTCATCTAAAAAACTTCAAATTATTAGGTTACAACTATGAAAAAATTGATTTAGAGGGGAGTCTATTTCATAGAAAGTTTGATGGTAAACTCAGCATAAAAGATCCCAATTTAGATTTTGATTTTATCGGTAAAGTTGACTTTAATGGACGAAAAGGGTCTTATAATTTCCATTCTGACGTAAAATTAGCCAATCTACATCAGTTAAACTGGATCAATAGGCCTACTGCTTCATTTAGAGGAAAGTTAGATGTTCTAAATAGCACAGGGACATCTGTTGACGACTTTGACGGAAGGATTGTATTAACAGATGCAGAGTACTATGAGGATGGCACAAATTACGATTTTGAAACGATTGAAATTCTATCTTCACAAGCAACCAAATATAGAGAGATTGTCATAAAATCTGAGTTTGCCGATGTAGAAATGAAAGGAGATTACCTACTTGCAAACGTAGATGAGAGTTTGTATGCTTTAGGCGTAAGAATGTATCCGAGTATATTCAAGCCAGAAAATATGGTGGCTGTACCAGATGAAAGTTTTGATTTGAATATCACCATAAAAGACCTCTCTACTTTGACTAAAATCTTCTACCCCGCTTTAGACGTTGCACCTTATACACAAATAGGTATCAATTACCAAAGTAACTCAGAAATGCTTGAACTTGCTGCATCCTCCAAATGGATAAGTCATGGTGATTTCAAGGTGATTAATTTCAAAATAGATACGACTCAAAAGTTTGCCATGTATGACCCATTTTACACATTGGATATCATGGCAGATTCTCTCTATCTAAGTAAAACAACATTACTTCAAAATGTATCCGTTAAAACAGACCTCTACAATAACAATGCGCATTCTGCAATTACTTGGAGCAAACCTGACTCTTCCTATTGGGCTAATATTGAAACAGATATCGACATCCGAAGTTCTACTAATATGCTCTTCGACATTCATCCTTCAAAAATCTATTATGATAAAATTGGCTTATGGGAAATTGAAAGAGATGCATTTATTACCATGGACACCTCTTCTTTTAGTATTGATAATCTTTTAGCAACTAATGGAAGTCAATCTTTAAAAATGATTGGAAACATTTCTGAAAATCCTAATGAAAGATTAAAAGTAGTAATTGGTCAATTTCAAATGAGCAACCTAGACCCATTCATGACGGACACCACCCTAACTTTTAAAGGTAACTTAACTGCTACAGGATACATAACAAATGTATATAACGATATCATCTTAGATGCTTACTCATGGATAGACGGATTGCAAGTTGGTGAGTATTTAATTGGGAATTTGGAAACAATTGCAGGATGGAACCCTATAAAAGAAAGAATAGAAATAACAGGAGATATATTTGATGAAAATGATAACAGTTCTTTAAAAATTGATTCTGGTTATTACTATGTCAAAAGAGATGACAACTTGGATTTCTCTTGTTCTTTTAACAATACAGACATAGAATTTGCTAATGTATTTATGCCTGATGGTTTCAGCGATCTTCAAGGACTCATTAAAGGAAAACTTTTTGTTACTGGAAGTTCACAAGAGCCGCTGTTAAATGGAAAACTTAGATTAGATAAGGCTGGCATCAACATTGACATGCTCAACACATCGTATCATGCTACAGGTGACATCATCATAGAACCTGATATTATTCTCATCAACAGTCTTCCTATCACGGATAAACTCGGATCAAAAGCATACTTAACGGGATCTTTCTTCCATCAAAACTATGAGAAGTATAGTTATGATTTCTTTGCTGGATTTGACAAGCCGTTTTTAGTAATGAACACTACTTACCAAATGAATCCTCTCTACTATGGAGATGCTTATGCTACAGGAGACATCGCTTTGGCATATGATGACTAT
>CAJYBK010000102.1 GCA_913064955.1 uncultured Flavobacteriales bacterium | reverse complement strand
ATGGAAGCCAACGACAATTTCACTAATTTCTATTTAAAAGATAAGTCAAAGCAAGTTATTTGCAGAACTTTAAAGTTCTACGAAGACGTTTTAAAGGACTCTGGATTTATGAGAGTACACAGAAGTCATATCGTGAATCTTAACTACATTAAAAACTATAAAAAGGGCAAAGGTGGCCAAGTAGAAATGATTGATGGGACTGTAGTAGATGTTTCAGCCACTAGAAAGGATGAATTACTCAACTTCTTTAAATAAAAAAAGCCCATTCACAAATTGCGAACGGGCCTTCTTAAACATAAACAAAAATAATATTTAGAAACTTTTTGAAAGTCCCAAATTAGCATAGGATGTACCAAATCCCAGTGCTAAGTAAAATGACCAATCAGACTCAAAGTGATACCTACCTCCGGCAAACAATCCGAAAGTAAAAGGCACGTAATTTCTTTGATTCCTTAGATCTCCATCTAAAACATACCAAAAACCAGCAGATGCTTTAGCAAATAAATCAAGTTGACTAGGCATATCGTCTATTAGCCAATCAAAATAATAATGTGCAACCGCACCTGGGTGAACAATCAATCCACTGCGATAAGTATTATGTGTAAACTTTCCGAAAGCATCATAATTAGCATAACCATACCTTGACATTCCTAGTCCAATTTTAGGTCCAATAGTCAAATTATCGTCAAACATTTTGATTTCATATTCCGCAGTAAACATACCTCCGAAACCTCTATGAAAACTTGGTCCAACCAACAAATTCAAAGTACCACTTGGAACATCTTGCGCAGCGCCATTTGTGAACACGCCACAAATAATCGCTATTGATATTAAAAATGATTTCATTATAGTGCCGCTAATGATTCTTTAACAATTTTGGATATCACTCCACCATCTGCTTTGCCATTGAGTTGCCCCATAGCTGCTCCCATAACTTTACCCATATCACCAGGCCCTTTAGCACCTACTTTTTGAATCACACCAAGCACAATTTCCTTTACTTGATCTTCTCCCATTTGAGCAGGTAAATAAGTCCCAATAACTTCTGCTTGAAAACGCTCTACAACAGCCAAATCTTCACGATCTTGCTCCTCATAGATTTTAGTAGACTCTACTCTTTGCTTGTATAAACGTTTAAGTATAGCCAATTCGTCTTCAGCAGTAATATCTCCTCCTCCGGATTTAGTAGACTCCAAAAGCAATGCTGATTTCACTGCTCTTAAAGCCTCTAGTTTATCCTTTTCTCTTGCCAACATCGCTTTCTTGATGTCACCATTTATTTTCTCTGTTAAACTCATATTCTTCTTTTTTGTCCCACGTAATACGTATTACGTAAGACGTGGGACTTGATTTAATTAATCTACGTTATCGTGAAGAAATGAATTATTTCCGCTCAAACCTGTCTTATCATTACCTTCTTCGTCCTTGTAATCACTTAATGAAAATCTAGAACGAGTAGTTTCTGAAGAATGGTTCACTTCATCTAACTTGATATTTCTTCTTAAATAAGCTGGCTCCTTTTCCAAATCAGTCAAACCATCTTGCGTATTCATCTTGTCGCCAGTTTGTCTTATTCTTTCCATTCTCATTCTAGCTAATTCAGCTGTATCCTCTTTGCTAGGTTGAGTTGCTTCATTAGTCGTATTCCAAGAAGGGTTGTTATTAGCCTCGATAGTTTTTTCTTTCTCAACTTCCTCTTCATCTGTAAGCATATATCTTACCATCCCATCTCTAGAAACCTCTGGCTGTTCAGTTTCCGGAGTATTAAATGTTACACTTTCCTTCTCTGTTTCATCTTCTAACCATGTCTTAGTAACTTCTGGCTTTACTTCTTCAGAAACTGGAGGAGTGAAATTCCACTCAGTGGTACTAACATTTTCTTCAGCAACAACATCTTCCACTTCATCTTCCAAGTTGAACATTACTTTCTCTTCGGTTACTTCACTAACGATATTTTCTTCAATCACATCAAAAGTCATATCCATTGATGGAGTCTCAGCAGTAACATCCAATTCATCTGCAGAAGCATATAAATCAAAAGTCGTTTTTTCATTTTCAGATTCTACCTTTTCAGATGAGATATCTTCTACAGTATTCTCCACTTCAACAGGTGAACTTGTCGCCAAATATGGTTCTTCTTTTTCAACTGTATTTTCTGCAACAATTGGTTCCGTTTTAATACTGTTCTCCACTGGGCTAGAAATTGGCTTTTCGATAGGTTGAGTAATCATTGTAGGTCTTTCATCATCCAAGCTAACTTTAACTCTTTCTGGTGCTTTAGAAGGCAATCCAGTGTCCACGCCTTTTTTGAATCCAGTAGCAATTAATGTAACGCTAATTTTATCTCCTAAAGACTCATCGTAACCATGACCCCAAATTACATCAGCAGTACTACCCGCTTCATCTTGAATGTAATCTGTAATGTCTGCAATTTCATCCATTAAAACTTCCTTAGCACCATAAGTAATGTTTAATAAAACATACTTAGCACCTTGAATTTGGTTATCGTTCAACAATGGTGAAGCTAACGCTTTCTCAACAGCAGAATGCGCTCTATTGTCTCCTTCTGCTTCTGCAGATCCCATAATTGCTACACCGCTATCTCTCATTACTGTGTTTACATCGTTGAAATCCACGTTGATTGCACCTGTAACAGAAATAACTTCTGCGATACCTTTAGCTGCCGTAGTCAAGACATCATCAGCTTGTGAGAATGCATTACCTAAAGTAAGGTTACCAAACATTTCACGCAATTTATCATTGTTAATGATCAACAATGTATCTACAGCATCTCTCATTTGATCGATACCTGCTTCTGCTTGTGTTCTTCTTTTTCTACCTTCAAAAACGAAAGGTACAGTAACGATACCAACAGTAAGAATTCCCATTTCTTTTGCTAATCTAGCAATAACAGGACCTGCTCCAGTACCAGTACCACCACCCATTCCGGCAGTAATGAAGACCATTTTGGTATTCTTTTCTAAAATTTCTTTTATTTCATCTAAGTTCTCGATAGCTGCATTCATTCCCACTTCTGGTAATGAACCTGCCCCTCTACCTTCGGTAAGGCTAGAACCTAATTGTATTTTCACAGGCACAGGGCTTACGTCTAATGCTTGTTGGTCAGTGTTGCAGACAACGAAGTCCACACCTTTTATACCTTGACGGTACATGTGGTTGACAGCATTGCTACCACCACCTCCAACACCTATCACTTTTATGATAGATGAAGTGTCTTTTGGTAAATCAAATTTCATCATTTTGTTTATGTTTTTGTTTGTTATGTTTCTTTTTAATCAACGTAATATGTATCACGTTTTATTCTATACTATCGTCAAACCAGTTTTTGATTTTATCCAAGAATCCTGCTTTCTCTTTTGTAGAATGCTGTCTTGTATTGATCGTTTTATTCTGAACTGACTTCGCTTTCTCTCTATCAAACTGCTCAAATCCTTTCGCCACTAAACCAACACCAGTAGCGAACAATGGACTTGTAACGTTGATATTAGTATTGCTACTTAAGTGCTCGTTTGGATAACCTATTCTAGCATCCATTCCAGTAATGTATTCAAACAACTGAGTAATATGCTTCATTTGAGAACCTCCACCAGTAATTACGATTCCGCCAATCAATTTTTTCTCGTATCCAGAATTTTTTATTTCATAATAGACATGCTCTATGATTTCTGAAAGTCTAGCATTGATAATGTTGGAAAGATTTTTAACAGATATTTCTTTAGGTTCTCTTCCTCTTAACCCAGGAATGCACACCACTTCATTCTCTTGGCTAGGTAAAGACAACGCTGTACCGAACTTAGTTTTCAATAATTCTGCTTGCTTGTGCATGATTGTGCAACCTTCCTTAATATCCTCTGTAAGAATGTTTCCTCCGAAAGGAATAACCGCAGTATGACGAATAATACCATCATGGAAAATTGCAATATCAGTAGTACCACCACCTATATCGACCAATACAACACCAGCTTCTTTTTCTTCATCGCTCAACACAGATGCCGATGAAGCCAAAGGCTCAAGAATTAATTCTGAAACTTCTAAGCCTGCCTTATTCACGCATCTATAAATGTTCTTTGCAGCAGCAACTTGACCTGTTATAATATGGAAATTTGCTTCCAACTGAACACCAGCCATACCAATAGGATCTTTAATACCTGTCTGTCGATCTACTATGTATTCTTGAGGTAAGACATGAATAATCGACTCACCAGGATTGATTAAAATATTATACATATCATCAATCAAACTATCCACATCAGATTGACCTATTTCATCTTCATTAGATGCTCTAGTAATCATTCCTCTGTGTTGAATGCTTTTGATATGCTGACCTGCTATACCTACATTTACCACCTTAATATCCACACCAGATTTAGCCTCAGCTTCTTCTACTGCAGCCTTAATTGATTGAACAGTTTTTTCAATATTTGCAACTACTCCACGCGTTACTCCAAGGCTTGGAGATTTCCCCATACCTAATATTTCAATTTTTCCGTGTTCTGTTTTGCGTCCAACTAGACATGCGATCTTGGTGGTTCCAATGTCTAATCCAACTACGATTTCTGGTGCGTCCATACTTTTTGTTTTTGTTTGTTGTTCTGTTAAAATTTTATTTGTTTAGTACCCTCTTTTGGAGCATACTATTTGGTCTTTATATTTTAAATTCAATGTGTCATATAAGTTCAATTCCTTTACATCAAATGATGAAGAGGTGTAGAAAGTGTTTAATCTTTCAAATTTGTTATCCAAGTCGTCTATCCCTCCCAAAAGAATTCTATGATTTCCTACTCTAGGTATTAATTCAAATTCCTCTTTTTCATTTACATAAATCTGCACAATCTGCGCAGCCATTAGCTCATTGGCAGAAATTGCTGTTGCTAAATAATATATCTCATCTAAAACGTGTAACCTACTGATACTATCATTTTCAGTAATGGTTTTTAGACTTGGAATATCATTGTACGGCTCATAAATATATCCTGTAAACACAGGCACTTTTGCCACGTAATCATTTGAAAGCGGAATGATTTCCCCTTCACTATCCATGTAGCAACCCATTTTACCTCCATGCAGGAATATTCTTGCAATCGGCAATTGCTGAACTATATCCAACTTCACTTTACCATTATTAAATTTATAAGCCTGAACAGACTTAACTCCCGGTATCGTGCCTACTTCTTCTTCTATTCTTTTCAACTCTATATCACCTAAAGTTTGTTTATCAAATGTATAACCTAAATCATTCATTAAAAGCAACACTTTTTCCTCCGTCACAAAATTATGGCCACCAGGTTTTTCAATTGAAATGTCTGGCTTAGTAGTTTCCAATTTATCATAACCTGCATTGATAAAAAACAGCAATGTTAACACGCCTAACGTGAACACTGACCAACCTCCTATTGTCAAAACACGTTTCATCATGATAATGCCAATTTTAAAGGTTCAATCAATCTATCTATGTCTCCCGCTCCTAGCGTAAGCAAAACTTCTATTTCTCTGTTCTTAATGTTTTCAACTACGTCTTTTGCCTGAACAATTTCTTTAACTGTGGATGTCATTTTTTGCAATAGCAACTCAGAGGTTACGCCATCAATAGGCAACTCTCTAGCTGGATAAATATCCATCAGTATTGCTTCGTCCAACAAGTCTAAACTTACAGCAAAATCATCCGCAAAATCCCTCGTTCGAGTGAACAAATGCGGTTGAAAAATCCCTGTTACTTTTTTATTAGGGTATAATTCTTTCACAGATGAAATACACATTTCCAATTCCTTAGGATGGTGGGCATAATCGTCTATGTAAGTTAGTTTTTCAGAAGTAATAATTCTCTCAAATCTTCTTTTAACTCCTTTGAAAGATTTCAATGCTTTTACTATGTTCACTTCATCAACACCCATCAATTCAGCAACAGCTATTGTTGCTAATGCATTCTCAATATTGTGCCTTCCTGGCAATCCTACTTGAACGCCTTTATATTTTCCTCTTGTTGATTTAACATCAAAGACATAATTACCATTCTCTGCTTTGATGCTGGATACCGATATATCTGCTTCCCTTTCAAAACCATAAGTGATTGTATTCTTATGTTGTAAATTCAATCCATGTCTTAATATTAAGGTGCCGCTTTCTTTTAACTTTCCAACGAAATCTTTAAACGATTGAAGCAATTCATTGTGTCCACCATAAATATCCAAATGATCAGCATCAGTAGAAGTAACAACAGCAATATCTGGTGATAGTGTCAAGAAAGAGCGATCAAACTCATCCGCTTCGACCACAGAGTTATTGCTTTCTGCATTCAAAATCAGATTGGAATTATAATTTGAAGCAATCCCTCCTAAAAAGGCATTACACCCAACTCCAGTACTATCCAACAAGTGTGCTATCATCGAAGATGTAGTAGTTTTACCATGCGTACCTGCTACAGCTACCGCAAACGAATTAGAAGTAATTACTCCAAGCACTTGCGATCTTTTCATAACCTCCCAATCTCCGTTAAGAAAGAAATTTAAAACAACACTTTCTTTAGGAATAGCTGGCGTATAAACAACCAAGCAATCTTTTTCTTTGTAAAGAGCGGGAATCACGTCCACATTATCATCATAATGAACAAAAACACCTTCATTTATCAACGCATCAGTTAGTGGTGATGCAGTTTTATCATAACCACCCACTTGCTTCCCTATGGCATTGAAGTATCTTGCTAAGGCACTCATTCCAATACCTCCAACCCCAATAAAATAAACGCTATTTATGTTTTCTAAGTTCATTACTTGAGCTTTTATGCTCCTATTATTTTAAAAATTTCTTTACTAATATCTTCGGCTGCATTTGGCTTTCCCAAGGCAGCTATGTTTGTTTTTAATTCGTTCATTTTTGCCTCATCTTCGAGAAGAGACAATATGCATTTTACTAAGTTCGCTTGTGCATCGATGTCTTTTACAAGCACTGCAGCGTTTTTATCAACAAGAGATTTTGCATTCTTGGTCTGATGATCCTCTGAAACATTAGGCGAAGGCACCAAAACACAAGGCTTTTTGACTAAACACAACTCACTAACAGACAAAGCTCCTGCACGACTAATTACAACATCAGCAGCTGCATACGCCAAATCCATCCTATCAATAAACGCCATTGGCTTTATATTACTATCTCCATTAGCATCCGCTAAATGTTTCATCTCGTCAAAGTAAATCTTACCCGTTTGCCAAATCAATTGAACACCAGCCTTGGTAAGTTCTTTCAAGCCACCAGCAATACTATTATTGACTGTTCTAGCGCCTAGACTTCCTCCAATGATGAGAATGGTTTTTAGTTCTGGATTCAATCCAAAATGCTTTTTACCTTCTAAATCTTTCCCTTCCAATGAAAGAATATCTTTTCTTACCGGGTTCCCCGTAATGATGATTTTTTCTTTTGGGAAGAATGCATCCATATTATCATACGCTACGCAAATTTTATGTGCTTTTTTTGCCAATATTTTATTGGTCAAACCAGCATAGGAATTCTGTTCTTGAAGCAAAGTGGGAACACCCATATTCCCTGCTTGGATTAGCAGTGGTCCACTTGCGTAACCTCCCACACCTATTGCAATCTGAGGATTGAACTCTTTCACAATTTTCTTTGCAGCAGATTTACTTTTGAAATATTTATACGGAAAATTCCAATTCTTCCAAATTTTCTTTCGTTGAATACCTACAATATCCAACCCTTTAATAGGATAACCAGCAGCAGGAACCCTTTCCATCTCCATCTTACCATTAGCACCCACAAATAATATATCCGCATCAGGATGCTTTTCCTTAATTGCGTTAGCAATAGCCAGTGCAGGAAAAATATGACCTCCTGTACCACCTCCTGATATTATTATCCTCAACTTACTCATACTACCGACTTTTTGGTTTCGATGTTATTACTAATATTTAAAATGATTCCAATGGAAATACATGTAAACAAAATAGATGTCCCACCCATACTTATCAATGGCAAGGGCTGCCCAGTAACCGGCAACAAATTAACTCCTACACCCATATTCACCAATGCTTGAAGCACTAATAAAAAACTCAATCCAAATGCTACATAGGAACCAAAGCTGCTTTCAGTTTTCAAAGTGGCTCTAATTGATCTAAAAAAGAACATCATGTACAACATCAATAAAGTAAAAGCCCCAAACAAAGCCCCAAACTCCTCTACTATTGTTGCAAATACGAAATCCGACTGAGCAGAATAGGTATCGTTTTTGACACTCCCTCTACCCGGCCCTTGACCAATCCAACCACCGTTTGCCACAGCCATTTTTGCTTGATTAGCTTGAAAATTATCTATTTTAGATTCAGAATCCTTCGCTATATCCTCACTACCAAAGAAGGAAACCATTCGAGTTTCCCAAGTAGACACACGAGGTAAGATACCTGTGGCCTTGTTAATCATTATTAAGAATAAAAACAGTACAATAGCACCTCCGATAATCGCCCCTAAATGCTTTATTGAAACTCCACCAACAAAGAGCATCACAAAACAAACAGAACCGAGTAAAAATGCTGTTGAAAAATCTGCAGGCAATATCAAACCACAAATCAAGACAATCGGCAAGATTAAAGGCAAAACACCTTCTTTAAAATCTCCTATCTTATCTTTTTTGATCGTAAGTAATCTCGCAACATAAAGTATCAAGACTATTTTAGCTAAATCTGAAGGTTGAAAACCCATTATCCACCGCTGGGCGGAATTGATATTCTTACCAAATGCTAATGTCACCAACAATAAAGAACCCGCGACCCAAATACCCAATTGCGCAATTCTTGAGAAGTACTTAAACTTAAAATGCTGCAAATAAATCATGAATACTAATCCAAGAATCAAAGTAGCCACATGCTTAAACCAAAAAGGCGTAGCATTGCCATCTGTAAGACGGTAAGCCATATTGGAACTCGCACTCAAGGCAATTACAATAGACGCCAAAGACAACAATATCACTATTGCCCAAATGGATCTATCTCCTTTTAAATATTTATCTGCTAATTCTTGCAAAACTGTTTATAAATTTTCTACTAAGTGTCTAAAGTGCTCGCCTCTAAACTGATAATTATCATATAGATTAAAACTGGATGAAGCCGGTGAAAACAATACCACATCATCATTCTCCGACCATTCCGAAGCAGTTGCAACCGCCTCCTCCAAAGTTGATTTATGCGCATACCCATCCACCATATTAGCGAAAGAATACTTCAAATTAGTTTCATAAGCACCAAAGCAAATAATCTTCTTTACTTTATATTTAACCAGTTTATCCAATACACTATAATCTAAATCCACATCAGAACTTCCAGCAATCCAAATAACAGGCTTCTCCATTAGTTCTAATGAATAATAAGTGGAGTCCAAATCTGTTGCTTTTGAATCGTTGATCCATTCAACACCATTCTTTATTGCCACAGATTCTAACCTGTGTGAAATGTCCGCAAAAAGGCTCATACTTTTCTTCCTAGCCTCTAGCATTTGATTTCTTAATGATTGTACTTTTTTCATCTTATTTTTTATTTCAGCAAAGCACTTCTCCATTCAAATTATGGAAACTCACTTTGGTTAATTGACAATTCTTAAAGGGCTCTTACTGCTCTCTTAAATTGATTTCCTCTTTCTTCGTAATTTTCAAAAAGATCAAAACTTGCACAAGCTGGCGACAATAATACATTGTTACCTTTTTTAGCCATTCTGTATGCCAACCCTACTGCTTCTTCAGCTGTAGACGCGTCCCAGATATTTTCTACTAATCCTTCGAAAGCCGCATGTAACTTTGAGTTATCCTTTCCAAGACAAACGATTCCAGCCACCTTTGACTTTACTAAAGCCTCTAGCATTGTGTAATCATTTCCTTTGTCTACACCACCTGCAATCCAGATAGTTGGCTCTTCCATGCTTTCTAATGCATACCATGTAGAATTTACATTGGTTGCCTTAGAATCATTGATAAAATTGATGCCGTGTACAGATGCCACATGCTCCAATCTATGTTCTACATTCTGAAAGTCAGAGAGTGACTCTCTGATGATTTCTTTTCTAATCTCTAGTACTCTACCTGCTATACTTGAAGCCATAGAGTTGTAAGCATTGTGCTTACCTTGTTGTGCTAATTCGTGAATCGACATGTTTGTTTGTTGGTTGTTAATGTTAGTTTGTATTTGTTTGTTTGTTGTCAGCCAAGCACCTTCTGTAAGTTGTTCTTCTTGCGAAAAAGCGTACGTCTTTTGCTTTAGCTTAAGTTTGTTGTTTTGTTGTCTTATTATTGGGTCATCAAGGTTGTAGATGTAAACATCTTCAGGTCCTTGATTTTGGATAATTCTGAACTTACTCGCAGCATATTTCTCCATGCTGTATTCATATCTATCCAAATGGTCAGGGGTAATATTGAGAAGGATGGCGATGTCTGCTTTAAAGTCATACATATCATCCAACTGAAAACTGCTCAACTCTATTACGTAGTAGTCATGTACGTTTAGTGCGACCATGGCTGCAAAACTTTTTCCTACATTGCCACAAGCTACAGTTTTCAATCCTGCCTTGTCCAAAACATGATTCAACATCAAAGTGGTAGTTGTTTTACCATTACTTCCGGTGATGCAAATCTTTTTACCGTGGCAGTATCTTCCTGCGAATTCAATTTCTGAGATTACTGGAATACTATTTGCCTTCAGCGCCTTAATCAGTGGAGCCGTTTCAGGAATACCTGGACTCTTAATTACTTCTTTGGCAAGGAATATTTCATTCTCAGAGTGAACTCCCTCTTCCCATTTAATTTCATTATGTAAAAGAACTTCTTTGTATTTGTCCTTGATATTTCCCATATCTGAGACCCATACGTCATAACCTTTTTGCTTTGCCAAAATAGCTGCGCCTACTCCACTTTCTCCTGCTCCTAATATTGCTATTCGCTCAGCCATTCTCTCTCTATCTCAATTTCAATGTCACAATAGACAATACCGCTAGGATGATTCCGATAATCCAGAACCTCGCTACGATTTTTGCCTCGTGTATTCCTTTCTTTTGGTAATGATGATGCAAAGGCGCCATCAAAAACACACGTTTACCTTCTCCAGTTTTCTTCTTTGTATATTTGAAATAAGCCACTTGAACCATCACAGAAACATTCTCAATCAAGAACACTCCGCAAATGATTGGAATCAATAATTCCTTTCTAATAGCAATAGCAAACGTGGCTATGATTCCACCTAAGGCTAAACTACCAGTATCGCCCATAAAAACTTTTGCAGGATAAGAGTTATACCATAAGAACCCGATACATGCACCTACGAACGCAGATATATAAATCACCAATTCTCCTGAATTAGGTATATACATGATGTTCAAATAATCTGCAAAAACAGCATTACCTGTTAGATATGCCAGAATAGCCAATGTCACACCTATAATAGCAGAAGTACCTGTTGCTAATCCATCTAACCCATCTGTCAAATTAGCACCATTACTTACCGCTGTGACAATAATAATAACCAGTACGATGTATAGAATCCAGGTATAATCACCCAAACCAAACCAACTGTAGTCAAACTCATTATTTTTAATGAAAGGGATAGTAGTTGTGGTAGCCTCGTG
>CAJYBK010000101.1 GCA_913064955.1 uncultured Flavobacteriales bacterium | reverse complement strand
TCTTCTAGATCAATGCTGTGAGTTATATTGGGTATATCTCTCCCTTCATGATATTCCAATGCGCCAATTCCCCTACTACCTACATATCTCAATCTTTCTACAGGATTCATTTGAGATTGGTCCATGTCCATTTGCTCCAACCATTCTTTAAAAACAATGTTTCCAAAGGAATCTGGCAAAGAATCATTAAATGTAGGAATAAGACCTAAGAAATTAGCGTGATAATCAGTACCACTTAATCCCTGTTTTTTATCTCTGTGTAAGATGGGCGCAATGTTAAAAGGAGTTTTTATGTATTCCTCATCTGCTTCAAATAAGGCCCTATTATTGCGTTCGTCCCAGTACAAATAACCGACAACTTTATCCCAGATTGTTATTTTGGCAGTGCTCATTTGTTTTCACTTTTATACATTTCTTTTGGAGAAATATTGGTGGTATTCAATATTTCAATAAGTTTCTCCGTTTTATTGAAGGTTTTCAATATTTTGACAAACACCAATAAAGAAGTACCTCTACCCGCTTCAATATCTACAATGAGTCTTCTACTTACTCCCACAATGTCGGCAAGTTCTTTTTGACTGTATTTTTTACTTTTTCGAAGTTGCTTCAACTGCTCTCCGAGTTCGATCATGATATCACCGTCTAACTTGTTTAAGAATAACATAATGTAATGATTTGGTTACTTATGTTGTAAATATACACAATATGTAACAATTAAGTTACATAAATGCAAATTATTATTGTTACGATTTAGTTACAAAAACTTGAATAAACGACATTGTGTAACAATTTCATTACATTTTTACAGGAAATAAGCATTGGAACTAAACATACAGAGATAGAGAGCCCAAACAAATAAATTCTATAACAGAAAATCTATAAATACTTAGCAATCAAAGTACTTACAGACTCATCAGCAGCATCACTTTTTACCGCCTCATAAATCTCAGGCTCTAGTTCTTCTTTTACTTTCTCCTCAACCATAATCAAAGGTTTTTCATCTGGTGGCTCAGGGAAAAGATTTTGTTCTTGGAATAATCTACGTGTAACAACTGCTACTTCATGAGCTCCTTTGTAATTTCCTTCCTGTTCCAATAAATATGACAATGCTATAAGTCCATAAGCATCTTCAGATCCTGGATCAGCTTCTTCACGCAATGCATAATACTTTTTAATTAATCTTCTTGCTTCTACAAAGTCTCCTTTAGCTGTAGATACAAATGATTTATTGAAATGATCTATGGTGTACATTCCCATTGAATTGATGGCAAAACTAATTTCCATGCTTTCATTATAAAATGCTTCTGCTCTGTCCATATTACCAATTAAACGCCACATTTCAGCGTTCATATGTGCCCTAATCATCATCCATTTTTGATTACCTGAAGTTGTGGCCAAAGCTGCTAATTCTTCACTCAATTCAGCCAATCTTACAGTATCTTGACTTCTTTGAGAATTTCTACATAAGGATGCCAATGCGCCACCAATTAAAGTGTCATTGTGAGATGCATATCCTACGGCTAATACTTTATTGGCTATTTCAATTGATGCTGAGTCATTCCCTTCCTTGAATAATTGATAAGCCTCATTGAGCAATTCTTTCGGATCTTTTTCATTCGTAACGACAGTATCTTGAACGATGGTAGCACTACCCTTCTCAGATTTGACATCTCCAGCATCACTTGAGCATGATATCGTGGTGGTTAATAAGAAAAGAGTTGAAAGTATTATCGTGATTTTCATGGTAAATATTTGTTGCAAATGTAATGACTAAAACAATATTATAGCCAATTTCAAGATGAAAACACTACCTACTTACCTATTTGCACACCCATTGTAAATACGATTCGATTGAACCAAATGTCAAAGTCAATGTCACTTAAGGCATTGACATCATTACTAACCAAAGCACCTCTGGCATTAGTTGTATATTGACTCAATTCCAAAAAGTATTTAGTCATTCTTTTGGTTGCAAATTCTATCCCTATTCCTCCTTCTTATACAACCCCATTGTATATAGTTGGTATTTCTCTGGTCTCTTTATGATCAGCAAAACCAGACTTGCCTGTAGCATATATTCTTCTAGATTTATCAGTAAAATAGTACTGACCAGTTAAAAAGTAAGTTCTTGAACTGACATTACCAAAGTGAGAACTTGATATAGTTCGAATTGTAAAATAGTTATTATGAAAGCCAAAACCAGCTCCAAATGAAAACTTGTTGCGAAATAAATAACTACCCTTAAAATCTACATTAGTATGTTGTGGTGACCCTCCAAATGATATACTTCCCGAAATGCCTTTTTTGTAAGAATATCTACCTTTTCCATACAGGTTTATTTCCTCAGGAAGATAGATTCTTTTAGTAACTCTTGGATTTATGGTGACTGTATCTCCAGTTAAGATTTTAAGTTTATAAGGAGATTCATTGAAAGAAACTAATTCTCCCAACAAGATTGACCCATCATAAAGTTTGAAAATAGCACCATTTTCCTTTGGAGTATTAATGTTCTGCGCAAAAGTAGAAACAGTAACAACTAAAGAAACAAGAAAAGCAATTCTCAAACCGAAGAAATTAATAATTGATGCTACTGATTAATTGCATTGAAAAATCACTGTAATCTATCTCGTATTGCTGTAAACCTGCATCTCCTGTAGTCAATACAACATTAGGTAATGTTGGATGCTCCAAGATATCATAGGCTAGCACGTTCACATTACTATTTAGATGATTTAATGCAGCAGGATTGCTTGCGTCAAAAATTTTGATTCCATTTTCTCCTTCACCCACAAAAAGATTATCACCTATTAAAGCCATTCCATAAGGACTGTCCATTGTAATTTGATCAATTTCAAGCGGATTACTTACTGAGGAAATATCCAAAACTACTAATGTGTTTTCATCTCCAGCACATCCTGAGAAGTCTGCAGTTCTAAGTGTTAAATAAGCCACATTACCATTAGGATAAACAGGGTCACATGATGTAGGGTGATTGTACTCTGAAATATAAGTTGGATTTGCAGGATTAGTAACAGATGCAACTATCATGGAAAATCTCGTTCCAATGAATAAATTGTTATTCTCAGAATAGATTGTTTCCATTTCATTCCCCATCTCACTTTCACCAACATAAGCTACTTCAGTAACATCATCCCTGAATGTATAGATTGTTCTACTTCCAATTACATATATGTAGTCGTTATGAACAGCAATTTTGTTTAGCGTACCTTTGATTTCACTACCACCACCTGCAAAAGATGAAGGAACGGAAGATTGAGGAATCAATTCATTCATATAGTTGTAATACAAATAACTAGATTCAGAAAGTGCTTCTGCTTCTGGGCTATTCAATTCAAAAGTCTCTGTACTAACTTCATAATCAAACCCCATTAATACTTCTCCTTCAGCATTTTCTATAGGATTACCAAATGCATACTCTACCCTATCTATTAGTTTAGGATTGTAGATATCTGCGATGTTAATTTTAAGGAAGTCATAATGAGACTCTGCGTAAATAAAGTCACCTTCTACATAGAATTCCTCAGTATAAGGAAGGTTTATAAAACCAACAGCAACAGGAGCACTTGTATTGGTGTTGTCGAAAACGTGAATTCCTTCATTTTTTTCTCCAATCAATAGAAAATCATCACCGACAAATATCTTACCTGAGTTCTGAATATTACGAGTAGCACCAATTAATGGCGTATTCCTAACTGCATCAATGTCTCCATAAACAGCAGTTGCTTTGTTGTAGGTCATTGAGATGGTTCCTTTGTTCTTAACACATGATGTAAAGATGAAAAGTATTCCTAGGCAAAAGATGATGTTATTTCTCATAATATGATAATTTGAATTAAAGGTAGTAAATTCTTATTTACTTAAAACTGTGTAATTTTATTTTTATTGTTTATTAGCTTTTGATAAAAACAATTGCTACAAAATTCAAGCCAAGAAATGATTAAAAATGGAATAGTGTTTTGGACTATAATTAGTTTAATTTCTTCCGCATAATTTCAAAACTACAAGGTACTTGTATCAATCCAGCATGAGACGGATATAGCGTTTCAAATGCCGTTTTTTCGATCCATTGATAACCTCTTCTACCATACCATTCCCGTAGGATAATCTTATCCTCTAAAACAAAATCATTAGCCACTAACAACTCCAATTCTATTGCACTCAATTGAACAGTTTTGCACCAGTCTTCTGCTACTTGCACCAATTGGGTTCCTATTTTAAATTGTCTATAAGCCGGGTCTACCATCAATAAGCCAAAGCCCCCTACTCCATTTCTTTTTTGGTAGACTTTAATCAATCCAACAATTAAATCATCCATTTTGGCTATTCTTATTTGCCCTTTTTCAATAAATGATTTTAGTTCTTCAACTGTTGTTCGGTAGTAAGTGCCATCGTGTGGCCATAACTTGGATTCAGAAACCAAAAACACCTCATTGATCTTATCAACAAGGTGTTTTAAAGTTTGACTATTAATTTCACCTTTTACAGGGCTAGATATAATAGGTTGAATCATATTATAAAGAGTAGGTTGCAGTACAAGTACCAGAACCTCCTATTAAAGGAATTGTATTATCATAAGAATAATCAATAGTAAATGCGGTTCCTGCTGCATTCATTGATCCTGTTCCAGACAAAGTGATGTCTCCACCTGTTACCGGTATCGTTTGTTGCGGCACGACTATATCCAATCCTGAAATATTAGCCACAACTGAACCTCCCAAAAGCGTAAAGAATCCGTCAATTTGAATTTGTGTACTACCAGTACCCGCAACAATTGTTCTGGTGCCATCCACGGGAAAAACTGTCGTACCACAATCACTGGCACAAGTCCAATCCCCCACGTAAGAATCTTGGTCAACTCCTACCGTAACTGTTCTAGAAGCTGTTGCAATATCCCCTTCGTAAGTTGCTGTGTAAGTAACGGTATATGTTCCAGCTGTGCTAGTATTTACTGCTGTATTATCAACAGTTACATCTAGAGAGGTGCCATTATTAGTGGCTGCCGTTGCTCCAAGTTCCGTGTAATTCTCTCCTATTCTAACAAAAACTGAAGCAGAACCATTTAATGTAATCATAGGTGTGTAATCACATGTCCCATCATCTTTTTTGGCTTTTTCTTCAAAGTTATTAGCTTCTGGGTCATTACATCCTTTTTTACAAGAATTGATGGTCACAGATGCAATCGCAGCAATAATTAAGATTTTATTGATTTTCATTGTGTTGTATTTTAGTTTTATTGAACAAATATAGTTTATCCATTCAATTATGGATGATACGTTTCAACAATTGTGGGTAAAACATCCACTTCCTTTAAGTATACCCTTTTTAGCTTTTGCCCTGTAAAGAGATCCATCTGATCAGTATAGTGCTTGCTTTCTGGTCTGTTACTACTTCCATAAGGAACTACCGACTCAATAATAATATCGTCTTCACCAAACTGAATAAACATCGTTACATTCTCTCCTAAGTAAGCCTTTAAAGTACCATCTTCTTGTTCTAAAGGGTATATCAATGATAGTACATCTGCAAATCCACCTATTCCAATGGTTACATCACCTCTTTGGTGCTTTAATATATCCTTTAGAGGAATTACTTGACCATTATAATGTTTATCAAGATAAGTCTTGGTGTATTTTAAAGTTTCTAAATAGACACTGTCTGAATAAGTAGGCGCTTCGTATAATATCTCTCTACCACTATTGGTATTATCCCAAATGTATCGAGTTACTAATGTAAATACTGTTCCTGCTTTAGACTCTTTATTGAAATCAAAATCCCAACCTTCTAATTCCTTATACAAGTAATCATACTCCTTAAATTCTTTCTTATCCTTACATTGCATTAATTCTCTATAAATACTCAAAATAGGACCATTAGCGGGCAACTGCTGAGTGTATTTCATTTCTTTTAACTCCTCTAAACTAATCTTTTCACCTTCTTTTTCGGTTAAAAAATTCTTAATAGTCAATGAACGGTTATTGTCTTTTTTCCAATCATTGAAATAGTTTACTGCCAATAATGAGTCAGGCATTTCGTAGCAAGGACTACTAGCCCATTGTGGATTATGATTGCAATTGTACAAGTAACCACAGAAAGGATTCTCAAATTGAACCATTTTCTCAGGTCCTAAAAGTTGAAACCCACTCCATTGTGTAGAGGAAATATTACCTGGTAATAATCCGTTGTAATCATATTCTTCTAATTTCCATGACATTGGAGCATTGTTAATCATGTAAATATTTTGCTTTCGATCGCCATAAATGAAATTCTCGTCTGGAATACCTTGCATTTTGAATAGGTCTTTGAATTCTTGCAAATTACTAGCCTTGTTCATTAAGAAGTATTGCTCTGCTCCCATTATCCTTTCATAACAAGTATAAGCGATGGAATACGTTCCGTAATCTGTTTTGAAAGTAGGACCAAAAACACTCGTGTACATCTTTTTCTTTACAGGAATAGTGATACCTAATATTTTGACTTTCAGTTTTTGTTTTTTCATTTCCAAATCCAGCCAATTCCCATCATTCTTGTACAACAAAGGATTCTTTTCGTGCATTTCTAGAACATAAGTATCATTCTTATCTACATTATTGGTGGTGGATGTCCAGCCAAGGTTTTCATTTACACCTAAGAGACAAGAAACGCCTCCATGCCAGACGGCTCCATGTATATTTAATCCTTCTTCACTTACTAAGTGTGCTTCAAAAAGAGAGCCTAAGCCATACATAGGCAAATGAGGATTCATCATCAACGTGGTTTTTCCTGAAGTCATTTTATTTCCACTTATAACCATTCCATTAGAGCCTTTGGATAAATCTGTGGCAATTTCTTGCGATGTGATTTTCTCTTCATTGAAAATGTATTTAAGCGCTTTGTCTACATGAGATTCTATTGCTATAAAAAAAGCATATCCTTGCAAAACGTCTTTGGGGGTGATAGGAAACAGTTTTTTTATAAAAACTTCCTTTGGATGTTGATCGGCATAATGATTTACTCCTTGACAATAGGCAGTTAAGTAATTGTGAAATTCATAACTGATCTGAGAATCATACAACTTATCAATGTTCTCCGGAATATTCAATGCGTGCAACATGTAATCCGTTTTGGCCCCCTCTTTACCTTTATATCGGCCATTAAAACCTTTGGCGATGATGAACATTTCTTGCATTTGAACAAAAGCATCTTCGGCATTAGCATACGCTAAACCATAAGCCACATGTATATCTTTCTCTCCATATATATGAGGTATACCCCAATTATCTCTTTTAATAGTGACATCCTGAGGATCAACAACAATATCTTGCCCAAGAAAATAACTGGACAATAGAAGAGGTAATAGGACAATAATGGATTTCATAACTTGATTTTGTACAAAAATAACAATATCCTTTTTGAAATAATAATAATACTTTTGTAATATGAGAGTGGATAAATTTATTTGGTGTGTGAGACTATCAAAAACAAGATCAGAAGCCAATAAAATGTGTGAGAAAGGCATGGTCCGACTGAATGATGACATCACAAAGTCGAGTAAACTTGTGACTAACAACTCCATCATTTCCATCAAGCACAATCCTATTTGGCGAGTTTACAAAGTAATTGATATCCCAAAATCTAGAATTGGAGCAAAACTTTTATCCTTACACCTTCATGAAATTACTGCTAAAGAAGATTTAGAGACATTGAAAACTATAGAAGCGGAGAATAGAAAAAACTACTTACAAGGTCTGAAAGGACGACCTACTAAAAAGAATAGAAGAGATATCGATGAGTACAGAGATTGATATCCTTTACGAAGATGAGTCCATCTTAATCGTAGATAAGCCTAACAATGTTTTAGTACATCATTCATACTATGCTCGAAATATTGAAGACGACTCACTGCTTCAAGTGTTACAAAAACAGAATCAAGGTAAGTTGTACCCTGTCAATCGATTAGATAGAAAAACATCAGGTATCATATTGCTTTGTAAAGCAAAGGAAAAGGTCAGTTTGTTTCAAGATTTGTTTACTAAAAATGAAATTAAAAAAACCTATTTAGCATTAGTTAGGGGTCATATATTGGAGAGTGGAAAAATTGATTCCCCCGTCAAAAATGAAAGAGGTAATTACAAAGAAGCGCAATCACTGTATCGGCCATTGAAACATTACGTGTTAAATATTCCAGTTAAGCCATATTCAACATCTAGATACACCCTATTGGAGTTTATTCCCGTTACAGGCAGAACACATCAATTAAGGATTCATGCCAATAAATTATCACATCCAATTATTGGAGACCATAAACATGGCAATAGGCATCACAACAAAATGTTTGAAGAAACTCTGGGTTTACCTAACCTCTTTTTGCACAGTCACCAATTATCATTTATTCACCCTATTGCGGAAACGAAGATTGATATTACTTGTGATACGCCACCTTTCTGGCAGACATTTTTAGAAAATGAATTGCTGGATACTATTGTTTAATAAACTTCAAAGTCTTGTTTTCATTAGCACTGCTAATTCTCACAAAATACACTCCTTTACTCCAATTAGAAACATCAATCTGCTGGGAGTTGAATAATTGTGAAGTTGTCAAAACTTTACCTGACACGTCTATTATTTGATACGAAATATTTTGCAAATTACTATTCGAGACTTCAATATTCAATAGGTTCTTTACAGGATTAGGATACAAAGTAATTGTTTCTTCAATATTGTTTGATGATACACTCACCGTATTTAAAGCTAAGAAAACTGCCCCATAAGCATTGACTTTACCCATACCCCATTCTACACTTCCTGGAAAAGTAATGGCTCCAGTTTTGTTATCTTGTCTGGCCGTTGATTTAATGATGTCCTTAACTTGTGCTGAACTTAAATTAGGATTAGCTTCCAAAACCAAAGCAGCAACTCCAGCAGTACCTGGCGAAGACATAGATGTTCCAGAAAATGAAGAGAAAATATACGTTCTACCATTAAAATCAACAGATGCACTGGTGCTATAAGAACCTGTTGTATATGAACTCAACGAAGAAATCACATTGCTGCCAGGCGCAGACACATCAGGTTTAATCCTCTCATCGTAAGTTGGTCCTTCACTAGAAAAACCTGCTAATGAACCAGGATACGCTGTTCCTCCTTGAGAAACCACTTCAGAGACATGAGCAGCTACTGTAATTGCTTTCTCCGTGCAAGCAGGCTCCCCCAAACTATATTGAGTGTCACCAGCAACACCGTTATTCCCATAGGCGATGAAGTCTAATCCCCAGTTCCCTACTCCATTGCTCAACTCTACTACATTCCAATAATGCACAGTTCCTGATGGTGCAAATGAATTCAAAACTACCTTATAAGATGTGTTTGTGTTTTTCACTCTCATTCTAATATGAGGTCTATTATTTTGTGGATGAACGTCATCAATAGTATAATTGTAAAATACGGTATCAGTTCCCAATACCATAATCGTATCATGATAGCCTGGATCGAGTTGTGTGTTATACACGTTACTACTTCCTAGAAGTATATTTGAATTATTGTATACTTCTAATTTTGCACTAAACGGATTACTTGGTTGTCCCCACATAGAAATACATTGCCCCCACATTTGAGGATGCAAATTGTAGCCATACAACTGTATTTGTGATCGAATGCTGTCATTGTTAAACTGCTTTTTAATATGTCGATTATCATTCCCATTATTACCAGCTGAGGTTACAAACACCACACCTTGATCACTTAAAGTATTAATGGCTTGACTTACCAAAGAAGTACCATCCATTGTTCCCATGTAATACAATCCCCAACTCATATTGATCACTAATCTTTTACTATCATTATCCGCAATAGTCTTCATCCAGTTAAATGCATCGATGGCAGCACCAGCATCTAGTTGAATGGAATTGAATAAGTATTGTGCTTCGAAAGCAACTCCTCTATATTTCAGTCCTGCACCGCTACCTGCAGCTATACCAGCAACGTGACTTCCGTGTGTTGCATAATCATAATATGTACTAGCAGTATCACTATGTGCATTTGCCAATTCTGCTGGTGTATCATACTCCACACCATAACCCATACCTGCAGGTTGCGTACCTACTATTTTAAAATGATCCCAAGCAGCTCTTACTCTAGAAGTAGTCAATGTGGTATCCATAAACATTGGATGATCGTAATCAAAGCCCCAATCTGTAACTCCAATTAGGACACCATTTCCAGTGTAACTTTGAGGTAAATTCAAACCAGACCATACACTGTCGGCTCTCAAGTCAGCAGTAGCTTTATTCAATAAAGGCTGAATCCTTTCCGCTATTTGCAGAAATTCAATATTATCAATTGTCAAATTTTCGGTAATTTGATTTAAAGGAATTTTTATTGTCGCCACATTTCCAATTTTACTCCCTAAAAAGTATTTACCATTTAAATCCGATTTTTCAAAATCATCATTTACCAAGGCTATTGTAGAAATACAAAACTTATTGTAAACTTTATAAATTGGTAGATTGGGGAAGTTTGATTCTATCCATGCACGTGATACATTCTCCGGAATAGTTGCACTTTCTATTTTGTCAAAATAATTTCTTGTTTCGTAACTTTTTTTGGTTTGAGCATTATTAAAGTAACAAAGGCTTAAAGCTAATAAGGAAAGTATAATTTTAGTCATCTTCATTATATTTAAATATAGGAATACAAATGTAGCAAAATACCAAAGGTTACTTTCTGATTGTTAGCAACATTAAGTCAATAAATCAATTACTATGAGAAAGAGCATCACACTTTGGCTTTTTGGAATACTTATTTCAACCCAAACTTTATCGCAACAAATAACTAAAAACTTCTATTTCGAAAAAGGAGTCAGTCGCCTCAATGATGGAGAGAAAACTAAACTAAATAACTGGTTAGATTCAATTGCTCAATTAAACGTTTCAAACATCACTATTAATAGTTATTGTGACGCTGATGGAAGCAAAAGCTATAATTTAAATCTAGCAGAAAAAAGGAATTTAGCCATAAGAAACTTACTGCCTGACCAATACCAATCATTGGTGAATCAATCCAAATCTTTTGGGGAAATAGGAACCGAAAACGAAGACGAATCTATAATGAAAGGTAATAGAAAGACCGAAATTATATTGAATTTTTTGAAGGCAACTACTCCTGGTGTAAATCAAGATTTATCCTCACTTTGGCAAGAACTCAAACCTAGAAGTCAATCATTCTGCATAGATCCAACTGGAGATACAATCTTAATTTTAAAAGGAGGAAGCATCATTAGAATTGAAAGATTCAGTTTCCAACAAAATGACAGTGTGATTACTGAAAGTAATGAATGTCTTTTCCTTTCAATTGATGAAGTACTGTCTAAAAAAGACAGTTATCTCAATTCTTTAACAACGCAATCCAACAAATTAACAATTGAATCTGCCGGAATGTTAAATATTGAGGCCGAATTCAAAAATGAAAAAGCCACCCTTGTAAAGGATAAAGAATTATTAGTGATGCTTCCTAGTCAAAAAAACAGTGTTGGAAATTTCCAAATGTTTAATGGAGAAAGAAACATACATAACAATCAAATGAATTGGCTAGCTGATAATTCACCGGAATTGCAAAACATATCTCTCAATGATTACTTCGCATGCGGAGGT
>CAJYBK010000100.1 GCA_913064955.1 uncultured Flavobacteriales bacterium | reverse complement strand
AATAAACTTTCAATAATGTTAATTCTGTCCCATCAGCAACTAAGACGCTCTCTTCTGGTTGATTTATAAAAACTTGACCTGGTGAAAAACTTACTGGAGTAACTAGGGGCAATGCAAATGTATCCAATAAATTAGTATCAGGCAATGACACCAAATCGTCATAATCCAAAGTGAATATATCTCTTTCAAAAACCAATTGCAGCGAACTATCGGCATTTGAAACTAAAACAGAATCAGGCAATAAATCAGTAATCGACATTTCACCATGCGCAAGAGGAGCAGTCCAGTCTGCATTCCATCTCAAGGGCTCTTGACGCTTGTTACAACTTAATAGAAATAGCCAAAGCACGATAAACAAATATGTGGTTGTGTTTTTCACAATTCAAATCTAAACATTTTAATCAGTTCAAGTATACTGAAACATACATAGTTCTTTACATAACCACCTTAAAAACTACCCTTAAAAACAAAGGTTGTCTAGCCTTGCAAAAACATACCATATTATATTTTTTAATTCATTGATTATTACTAACTTTGCAGCCCATTTAATAAAACACCGATAGAATGGCACAAAAAGTAAAAATATTCGCATGCTCTGCTTCAGAGAATTTAGCAACTCAGATTGCTGCTTCTTATGGTCAGGAACTTGGAAAAGTGGAACTTCAGAAGTTTTCCGATGGAGAGTTTACAACCTCGTTCAAAGAATCTGTTAGAGGATGTGATGTATTCATTGTGCAATCTACTCCACCACCAGCGGACAATCTATTCGAACTTTTATTAATGATAGATGCTGCCAAAAGAGCTTCTGCTAGAAAAATCATTGCAGTGATGCCTTACTTTGGCTGGGCACGACAGGATAGAAAAGATCAACCTAGAGTGGCAATTGGCGCTAAATTAGTAGCCAATATACTTGAAGCATCCGGAGTCGATAGAATTATGACGATGGATTTGCACGCAGATCAAATTCAAGGATTTTTTGAAATTCCTGTGGATCACCTTTTTGGATCTTCTCTTTTTGCGCCATATTTGAAAAATTTAAACTTACCGAATTTAGTCATTGCTGCTCCTGATGCAGGAGGATCTAAAAGAGCAAATGCTTATGCTAAGTTTTTAAATGTTGACTTGGCTCTTTGTTACAAGCAAAGAAAGAAAGCTAATGAAATTTCAAGCATGACCATTATTGGTGATGTGAAAGACAAACACGTTGTTATTATAGACGACATGGTTGATACTGCTGGTACTCTCTCTAAAAGTGCTGAATTATTCATGGAATATGGCGCGCTTAGTGTTAGAGCGATTTGTACACATGCTGTCCTGTCAGGACCTGCCTATGAACGAATTGAAAATTCACAATTAGAAGAGTTAATCGTTACCAACACATTACAACTTAAACAAGAAAGTTCAAAAATTAAAGTTCTCAATGTTGCTGATATTTTTGCTGATATTATGAAAAAAGCAATCAGTTTTGAATCTATCAGTGAGCACTTTGTTTTTACAAATCAATAATTAGTAAATAAATAAATCAAAATAAAATGAAAAAAGTATCATTGAGCGGTTCTCAGAGAGAGAACGTAGGGAAAAAAGATGCTGCGGCTCTTAGAAGAGCGAACAGAGTTCCTGCAGTTTTATACGGAGGAGCAACACAAACACACTTTCATGTTAGCATTAATGATGCTAATAAATTGTACAAAACTCCGCATGTATACCTTGTAGAGATTGAAGTAGAAGGAAAGAAAACACAAGCTATCATTCAAGAAATGCAAATTAATCCAATTACGGATGTAATTTCTCATATTGACTTTTTAGAAGTTTCGGATAACAAACCAGTTAAGGTAAAATTGCCTTTAAACTTAACAGGATTCTCTGTAGGTGTTAGAAATGGTGGTAAACTGCGTCAACACTTTAGAAGAGTTACTTGTGTAGGAATGTTAGCTGACATGCCTGATGCGATTGACATCGACATTACAGAAATGAAAATTGGTCACAAATCTAGAATCAGCGAATTAAATGTTCCTGGTGTTACATTTACAGACGCACCAAACTCTGTAGTTGTAGCTGTTCAAATGTCTAGAGGAGCTAGCTTAGAAGAAGAAGAGGAAGCAGAAGCAGCGGCAGCAGCAGCGGCTGAAGGAACTGAAGGAGGAGAAGAAGCAGCAGCTGAATAATCTAAATTAAACTATTATGAAATACTTAATCGTAGGATTGGGTAACCCAGGGGACAAATATGAAATGACCCGACATAATATAGGTTTCAAAACATTGGACGCTCTGGCTAGAGCGTCCAATGTTGTTTTTGAGCCTAACAAACTCGCGTCTACTTGTGAAATAAAACACAAAGGTCGAACGCTCATTTTGGTAAAACCCACCACTTTTATGAATTTAAGTGGAAAGGCTGTTAATTACTATATGCAGTCGGAAAAAATCAAACAAGAAAATTTATTAATTGTAACAGATGATTTAGCGCTTCCATTTGGAACTCTTCGAATGAAACCAAAGGGGACTGATGGTGGCCATAATGGACTGAAGGACATTCAAGCTGTTCTCGGCAATTCAAAATATGCAAGAATTCGCTTTGGGGTTGGTAATGAATTTCAAAAAGGAAGACAAGTGGATTATGTTTTAGGCGACTGGACCCTAAATGAGCAAATGCAACTTGGACCAAGAATTGATCAAGCCTGCGAAATGATACTTTCCTTTGCCTCTATTGGCTTGGACAGAACAATGAATGAATTTAACAATAAATAAACTTAAAGTATACAAAATATTACTTCGGACTTTTGTAACTTTGATACCTATAGCACATTAAAATTAAAAAATTATGAAAAATATTTTACGCTTTTTGACAATTGGAATTTTTCTTTTTGCGGTAAACAATACTTATTCTCAATATTTAGTTGATTTTGAAGATGCAAGTAAAGGTGGATACGCATCAGGAACTGTTACCTTAAATGGAATAGACTGGGACATGACCGAGGCTCTTATAGGGACAGGTGCCAGCGACTATTACATTGATGCTAAATCCTCGCGATTGAGAGGTTATGAAACTTCAGCTATAACAATGTTAACTGATAAAACTAATGGAATTGGAAATGTTAGTTTTACCTACAGACAATATGGTTCTGATGCACAAGTTGATTGGAAAGTTGAATCTTCTGTAGACGCAGGTGCAACATGGCAAGCGGTAGGAACTTCATTTACTGCTCCTGCAACAGGTGACACATTGAGCTATCTTGCTGCCGTAAACATTTCAACAGATGCAAGAATAAGGATAGTGAGAGCTACTTTAGACGGTAACACAAGTAATAGAAGACTTAATATTGACAATATTTTGCTTACAGATTTTGGGTCAGGAGGAACAATTGATACAACTGCTAGCATCTCGACAGCAGACATGTCTGTTTTAGAAAATGTAGGAACAGTTGACGTTACAGTTACATTAAATCAGGCACCTGTTTTAGATAAAACGGTAGAGTTAGTTCTTAACTCAGGAAATGCAGCAATAGTTAATGGCTATACACCTCAAACAGTTACATTCACTGGAGGTTCTACCTCAGAAGTGGTTACACTAACAGTTGTTCCTGGTCAATTAGTAAGTGCTTCAGAAACATTGGAATTTGGTTTAAATAACGTTGGCACAGGTTTAATGTATGGTGCAGATACTTTATTCAACCTTACCGTAAATGAAATGCCACCTGCTGCTACTCCTTGTTCAGATCTTTATTTCTCCGAATACATTGAAGGAAGTTCGAATAACAAAGCGTTAGAAATATACAACCCTACCACAGGTATTATTGACTTATCAGAGTACGAACTAAGAAAATACAACAATGGTGCTGCAACTGCTTCAAACACTATTAGTCTTGCTGGAATGCTAATCCCGGGAGATGTTTTTGTAATTGCAAATTCCAGTGCTGACCTAGTATTCTTAGATGAAGCAGACATGACTTCAGGTGTTATATCACACAATGGTGATGATGCGTACGACTTATACAATGTTACTCTTGGAACAACTATAGATGTAATAGGTGAAATTGGTGTTGACCCTGGTACTTCTTGGACTGTAGGTACAGGAAGTACAGCAAATAACACATTGGTAAGAATGGCTACCGTTGATGCAGGAACAACTATATGGACTGGAGTTGGAGATACACAATGGGATGTATACCCAAGCGATGATGCAACTTATATTGGAAGTCATACAAATACTGCTTGTAATGCAGCAATTCCATTAACGGCATATCCTCTTGCATCTGCTATGGAAGTTTGTTTAGGAGATACTATCTTGTTTACCCATAACTCTTTTGGAGGAACAGCGCCATATACGGCTGGATGGGAAATCAATGCGGTTCCAACTGCAGGAGATAGTTTAATGTATGTAACAACAACTGCTGGAAATATTGCAATTACATTTGCGGTAGTAGATGGCGCACTTGCATCTGATGATTCAGTATTTACAATCAAAGTAAATGCTTTACCAACTACAGGAGTAACTTTTGACAACACTACTATTTGTGCATTGGATACGGCCAACTTTGCCTCAACAGCATCAGGGGTTAGTGTCATGTTAAATTACAATTACTTGTTAAGTCCTTCAGGAGTTCTTTCTGACAGTTTAAATGGTAATGGTTACGTTGTTCCTGATACTGATGGTACTTTCACGCTAACTCAAATGGTTACAGATTCTTTGGGATGTATGGCATCTGAAGATTTCATGCTCACTTCTAATGTTTTAGATGACGCAACCTTTGGTGCTTTAACCAACATTTGTAGTGGAGATACGATACAATTATCAAACACTAATACAACTGGAGTTTGGTCTGGATCAATAGTTACTGATCTTGGAAGTGGAAATGGTTTCGCACAAGGTGCCGCTGGAATGCATGATGTTACTTATACAACTTCAGGATCTTGTCCTGATTCTCACACTGAAAGTGTTGAAATATATGCTACACCGACTGCTTCATACACTTTCTCAGGTAGTATTACTATAGATTTCACAAACACTTCAACTGGAGGAACAACTTGTCTATGGGACTTGGGTGATGGTACAACAAGTACCCAATGTGATCCTACGCATACTTACCCTTCAGATGGTGATTACACAGTTTGTTTAACAACTACTAGCACTGATGGTTGTACTGACTCTGTTTGTCAAACAGTTTCAATACAAGGTGTTGGAGTGTCAGAAAACAACATTACTAACTTCTCAATGTATCCAAATCCTTCAAACGGAAAGGTTACTTTAAATACTCAATCTGTATCTCAAGTACAATTGATTAGTATAGTTGGTGAATTAGTTTGGACAAAAACAATCAATGGTGCTCAGGAAATAGACCTAAGTCAACTTAGCAAAGGAAGTTACTTTGTTAAAGTAAGCGCTAAAGGAAGTACTGAAACTAAGAAGTTGATTATTCAATAAACAAAAAACTCTAATCAAAAGCCGTTACACTGACGTGTAGCGGCTTTTTTTATACATTTGATTTCATGAATACGTATTATATAATTATTGCGGTTGCAAGTATCATTATTTTAAGTTTCTTATTTAATTTATTAGCCAAAAAGACCAATATCCCAAGTGTCTTAATGCTAATTTTACTGGGTGTGGGTATTCAACTATATCACAAACCGGATACCGCTCCCGGTGGTTCTGAGGAATGGGTGATGACCATTCTTGAGATTTTAGGTAATGTTGGTTTAATATTCATTGTGCTGGAAGCTGCATTAGATTTAAAACTCAAAAGGGAAAAAGCGGGCTTAATAATTAAGAGTTTCTTTGTCGCACTTATTGCACTACTTGCCTCCTCTTTTGCAATTGCCGGTTTAATGATGTTGATTTGGCAAGGAAACCCTGATGCAAACAGTTTGTTTAAGTGTTTAATGTACTCGGTACCGCTATCCATTATGAGTAGTGCTATCATTATCCCAAGTGTATCCTCTCTTGTTAAGAGCAAACAGGAATTCATGATTTATGAATCTACATTTTCTGACATTTTAGGAATTATGTTTTTCTATTTCCTGAAAGATTATGCACATACAGAAGGTGTAGTAAATATTATTGGTGGTGTAAGTTTAAATATTGGTGTAACTGTACTCATAGCTATTGTAGCAAGTTACCTTTTGGTTTTGCTATTTCAAAAAATTGAAGCGAGTGCTAAGTATTTTCTAATGTTTGCAATACTGCTTCTTTTATATGCTTTAGGAAAATCTTTTCACTTATCATCATTATTGATAATCCTGTTTTTTGGATTAGTATTGAATAATACCCAGACATTTTTCTTAGGGCCATTAAAAAGCATGGCTAAACCTTTAAAAATGAAAGAATCTATGCATGAGTTACATGTTATTACATTAGAAACTGCCTTTGTTTTACGTACGTTTTTCTTTGTGATATTTGGAATAACTATTATGTTGGGGTCCTTAATTGACTTCCAAGTAGCTTTAATCAGTATTGCTATTGTTGCCATTCTTTTTGGGGTAAGATACCTTCTGTTAAAATTATTTGTCAAAAAGGATATTATCCCACAACTTTGGATTGCTCCGAGAGGTTTAATAACTGTCTTATTGTTTTATGCTATTCCTAATGGCCACATTGACAGCCATGGTGCCGTGTTAGCACAATATAACATGGACTATGACTATACTATTCAAAACTTCCCTGATGGAATTCTCTTATATGTTATTTTGATTTCAAGCATGATTATGACCGTGTCTTTAATTCTAAATAGAGGTGACAAAGTTAAAGATGTACTACTTGACGTTATTACATTTAAGAATGATGATAACTCATTAGTGGATCAAATCGAGAATTCACTTTCAGATAAAAAAGAAGAAAATTTAACTGAATTAGATGAAACAGACAGTAACAATGGTGACAATGACGATGCACATTAGAATTGGTAAGTTCGTATTGTCTACCTATCTTTGCAATATCAAAAAATAAATTTTCAAATTATGTCAGAAACATTAACTCAAACCAATGCCATTCAAGATGTCTTGAATACATTAGGTGTAAAAGAAATAAATAAAGGTGCAGCTGTAGGAAATCAATGGCTTGCTTCTCAAGGTGAAGTAATTGAATCTTATTCGCCAGTAGATGGTAAATTGATTGGTAAAGTAAATAGTGCCACTGCTGCAGATTATGAAGCTGCTATCGTAAAAGGTCAAGAAGCTTTCAAATCTTGGAGAATGGTACCTGCTCCAATTAGAGGTGAATATGTTAGACAATTTGGCGAAGAACTAAGAAAAGTAAAAGACGAATTGGGTAAATTGGTTTCTTATGAAATGGGTAAATCATACCAAGAAGGATTAGGAGAAGTTCAAGAAATGATAGACATATGTGATTTCGCTGTTGGATTATCTAGACAACTTCATGGATTTACAATGCACTCAGAAAGACCTATGCATAGAATGTATGAGCAATATCACCCACTAGGAACAGTAGGTATTATCTCTGCTTTTAACTTCCCTGTGGCTGTTTGGGCTTGGAACACTGCTCTAGCATGGATATGTGGTGATGTATGCATTTGGAAACCATCTGAAAAAGTACCATTGTGCGCTGTAGCTTGTCACAACATCATGAATAAAGTTATCAAAGCAAACAATTTACCTGATGGAATTAATTCATTGGTAATTGGCGGAGCTGATTTAGGAATTAAATTATCAGAAGACAAGAGAGTACCTTTAGTTTCTGCAACAGGTTCTACAAGAATGGGTAAAGCAGTTAGCGCAACTGTTGGTGCTAGATTAGGAAAATCGTTATTAGAGTTAGGTGGAAATAATGCAATCATTGTAACTCCAACTGCTGATCTTAAAATGGTTGTACCAGGTGCTGTATTCGGTGCTATTGGAACAGCAGGTCAAAGATGTACTTCTACCAGAAGAATCATTATCCATGAGTCTATTTACGACAAAGTAAAAGATGCTATCGTTAGTGCATATGGTCAAATCAAAATTGGAGATCCTTTGGATGAATCAAATCACGTAGGTCCAGTTATTGATAAAGATGCCGTTGCAAATTACTTATCTGCTTTAGAAAGAGTTGTTGAAGAAGGTGGAAAAATCATTGTAGAAGGTGGCGTATTAAGTGGTGAAGGTTATGAAAGTGGATGTTATGTTAAACCTGCTATTGCAGAAGCTAGCAATGACTTTAAAATTGTTCAGCATGAAACATTTGCTCCTGTATTATATTTAATGAAATACTCCGGAGATGTAAGTAACGCAATTGCGTTGCAAAACGATGTTCCTCAAGGCCTTTCATCTGCAATTATGACAAACAACATGAGAGAACAAGAAGAGTTCTTAGCGCACTGTGGATCTGATTGTGGTATTGCGAATGTAAACATTGGTACTTCAGGTGCTGAAATAGGTGGCGCATTTGGAGGTGAAAAAGAAACTGGTGGTGGACGTGAGTCTGGTTCTGATGCATGGAAAGTGTACATGAGAAGACAAACTAACACTATTAACTGGGGAGCAGATTTACCTTTAGCGCAAGGAATCAAGTTCAACTTATAAGTGAGTTCAAAATAGATTTAAAAGCGTCATCATTTTTTGGTGACGCTTTTTTTTTGTCATGATTGTATCTCTTAGGCGACTAACTACGTAGACTACTTCAATCTAAAAAAAAAAACATGAGAATCTTATCTTTCATTTTATTTATCAGCCCTATCTTTTCGATTTTCTCTCAAGTTCCTAAGCAGGTAATCTTAGAACACTTTACCAATACCTATTGCAGTATATGTGGAAGCAATAATCCGTCTCTGAATAGCAACATGGAAAACCAGCCAAGCATTTTAAGGATTTCTTATCACCCTAGTTCTCCTTATGCTAGTTGTACACTAAACCAACACAATGTCTCAGGAAATGACGATAGAACAAACCAATACGGCATTTACGGTGCAACTCCAAGAATAATAATTCAAGGTGAGGTTCAACCTGCTGGTGGAGGTAATTTCTCCAATCCTTCGTTATTTGATGATTATACCGGAGAGTTAAGTCCTTTGAGTATAGAAATTACAACAGACACAACCGAAGCTGATTCTATTAGCATCTCATTAATTATAACCGTAGAGGATGATTTAGACATAATTCATCAAAATCCAATATTATATGCAGGATTGGCTGAAGACACAATTTTCTTCAATGCTCCCAATGGAGAATCGGAACATATCAATGTTTTTAGAAAAGAGCTGAACGGCACAACTGGTGCAGGGTTGAACATACCGGATGTACCTGGCTTTCAAATAACCTATAATTTCACAGTAAAAAGAAGTTTAGATTGGGACATGTCCAGGATTTTTGCCTTTGCAACTATCCAAGATGCTTCAAGTAATGAAGTTTTACAAAGTGGAGCTTCCAACTTCACTCCTGACCTCTCTGCTAGTGTTTCAGAAATGATGCAAAGCCGATACAAATATCAGTTTGTAGATAATTTACTAAAAATTCAGTTGGAAGAAATCGAACTTTTCGACCAGGTATTAATTTTTGATCTTCAAGGTAAAATTAATAGTTCAGAAAACATCAGTTACTCGACAATTGAAATTGATTTGCACAATCTGAATCCATCTATGTATATCGTTCAATTGATAAATACAAAAGTTCCTGCGAGCACCAGTTTCAAACTGATACGTTAAAGAATTTTAGGCATAAAAAAAGGCGATTCAAATTGAATCGCCTTTCTAAAATGTATTTAATCAAGAATTATCCTTCATTCAATGCTTCAGCACCACCAACAATCTCAAGGATTTCATTGGTAATTGCCGCTTGCCTTGCTTTGTTGTAGAACAACTGAAGATCTTTCTTCAACGAAGTTGCGTTATCAGTTGCTTTATGCATTGCTGTCATTCTAGCGCCATGTTCTGAAGCATTAGAATCTAACAACGCTTTGTAGAACTGAATCTTCAAAGAGTTAGGAATTAAATTAGTTACTATCTCTTTTTTCGAAGGTTCGAAAATATAATCATTAGATGTATTGCTTTCTGCAACTTCTTTAGAAGGTACTACTGGCAAAAATTGTTCTGTAGTGATGATTTGAGACGCTGCATTTTTAAATGCATTGTACACCAACACAACCTTATCAAACGATTGTTCAGTATATCTTTCCATCAAGTTTTCTGCAATTTCAGAAGAACTATCAAAATTTAGATTGTCCCAAACTTTTTCTGTTTGATGTGGTAAACGAGATCCTCTAATAGCGAATTCGGTCCCTTTCAATGCATCATTCATCTTTTTACCAATAGGTAAAATAGATACATTACAATCCTTGTATTCATTTGCAACAAGTCTCCTAACTTCTTTAACAATATAATTGTTAAATCCACCACATAGACCTCTATTGGAATTAATACCCACAATCAGAACACTTTTAACTGCTCTTTCTTGCGTATAAGGATTTTCGTTTGCATCTAAAGATGAAGACAAATTACCTAGAATATCCTGCAGTTTTTCAGCGTAAGGACGCATCTGTGTGATAGCATCCTGCGCTCTCTTCAACTTAGCAGCAGAAACCATCTTCATTGCTGAAGTGATCTGCATCGTTGAGTTAACCGAGGTTATTCTATTTCTTATTTCTTTTAAATTCGCCATGAATGGAAGAATTTTCTAGATTAATTATTAATTGTAGTTCTCGCACATTTGTTTTGCAACATCTGCCAAAGTATCTGTAACTGCGTCAGTTAATTTACCTGCTTTTAATGTTGACAATGTCTCTGCATGAGAGTTTCTAAGTGTTCTAAGGAAGTCTTCCTCAAACTGCTTAACTTTATTCACAGGAACAGAATTCAACATTCCTTTAGTACCTAAATAAATAATAGCAATTTGTTCTTCAACTGGTAAAGGAGACCCTTCATTTTGCTTCAAAATCTCAACATTTCTTGCTCCTTTCTCTAATACAGACTTGGTAGCCGCATCAAGGTCAGAACCAAATTTAGCAAACGCTTCCAATTCTCTATATTGTGCTTGATCTAGTTTCAATGTACCTGCTACTTTCTTCATTGATTTAATCTGAGCGTTACCACCTACACGAGATACCGAAATACCTACGTTAATCGCTGGACGTACACCAGAGTTAAACAAGTTAGCCTCAAGGAATATCTGTCCATCAGTAATCGAAATTACGTTGGTTGGGATATATGCAGAAACGTCACCTGCTTGTGTCTCGATTATCGGCAATGCAGTTAATGAACCACCACCTTTTACAATTGGTTTTAGAGAATCCGGTAAATCATTCATCTGAGCAGCAATAGTGTCAGAAGCATTGATTTTTGCAGCTCTTTCTAATAACCTGCTGTGAAGGTAAAATACATCTCCTGGGTATGCCTCACGTCCTGGAGGTCTTCTTAATAACAAAGAAACCTCACGGTAAGCTACGGCTTGTTTTGATAAATCATCATAAATGATCAATGCTGGTCTACCTGTATCTCTGAAATACTCTCCAATTGCAGCTCCTGAAAAAGGTGCGTAAAATTGAGTAGTAGCAGAATCAGAAGCATTTGCAGCAACAATCGTCGTATACGCCATTGCACCTGCTTTTTCTAATTTATCTACTAATCCAGCTACAGTAGAACCTTTTTGTCCAATTGCAACATAGATACAGTATACAGGTTCTCCTTTATCGTAAAATTCTTTTTGATTGATAATTGTATCAATTGCAACTGTTGTTTTACCAGTTTGTCTAT
>CAJYBK010000099.1 GCA_913064955.1 uncultured Flavobacteriales bacterium | reverse complement strand
TTCTTACCGCGATGTATTCAGTAAAATTGCAATCAATACTTCTGGTAAAGTTCCTTCGATATATGCGCCAAAATGGGTGACAGAAATTGGATGGAGAATAGCGAAAATAAAAGCTAAACTCCAAAAGGAAAGTCCTGTATTGACCAAAGAAAGTGCAAGAACTGCACATGGATTAAATTATTATAACAACTCTAAACTTCCAGCATTAGGAGATTTTGAATATCATCAAATGGATGACACCATAGACAATGCAATTCAATTTCTAAAGTCTAATAAATACTTCTAATTTATTTCCTGATTTCAATCTGAATCTTCTTGTGGAAGAAAGGGTAAATCTCTGCTACATCGTTCCTAGTTAAAGAGATACAACCATGGGTCCAGTTAAACCTCTCCGCAATCATATCATCCGCTCCTTCAGGAGTGCCATGAATCCCGACTTCTCCTCCTATTTTAGCACTTTCATCGATTGTTCCATCCGCTTTTCTTTTTTTGAATTTAGACCATGATTCCTCATTCGGGTAATCTATCCAAATGAAATACTTCCAACTTTTATGTCCGTACTTATCTCGAACCCCAAAAATTCCCTCCGGAGTTTTAAAGTCACCTTCCTGCATTTTGTCACCTTCAGGATTATATCCCAAAACCACTGGATATTCTTTTACGACAGTATCCGAATGAATAAAACTTAGGATATAGTCCGACTTATCTATCAGCACAGATAGTTCTTCAATTTTAATTCCGTTATCATTGACCAAATCATCTAAAGAATGATTTGCTCCTTTTAACTCTGTTAAGACATTTTCCTCCGAAGTAACTTCAGGAGTTTTGCATGAAGTAACTCCGTTACTTAACACAAAAACGATTGCTGCTAATATTGTATTCATATTAATCATAATGCAATATCTTACAAAAGGAACAAACTATTCATTCTTGTTGATTTTTCGTGTAGGTGTGATTATTAAGAGTGATTTGATTCTGTATATTTACACTATTCATGACAGCAATTATCAAAACAACAAGTTTTCTGGGTCGTAATCTACTAGTTAGATTCTTACTTCTTGGGTTGTTAGTTTCAAGTTACAACTTAATCATTGTCTATTTTGTTAATTATCAAGGCTACAACTATGAGTCAATATATATTTGGCGAATTACACCTCGACCACTTTTTAGTTTTGTAATTATCTCTTCGTTCATTTATTTATCATTGATCCTTTCTCCTGCTAAATTGAAAAAAGTTTTGATGATTGCTACGATTCCATTTTTAATTCTCAACACGCTGCTAGTTTGGCTTGCTTTGGAATTTAAGACAGGGCTCAGCATAGATTCATTGCTTATTCTAAAAAGCACTAACTTAAGTGAAACACTAGACTTCCTTTTTCTGCACTGGGACCTTCCCATTTGGATGGTTCTTTCCCTTCTTTTCTTTTACCTATGGTATAAATCGGAAAAAGACCTTACCTATAACATTAGCAGGATTAAAATCTTCTCAATAAGTATACTACTTTCCGTATTGACAAGCTACTTTATCAATTACTCAAGTGAGAACAACCTTTACTATGAAATCAAAAACCGTTATTTCCCTATTTCGTTAATCGGTGTCACTAAGGATTATTATGATTTTCAATTGCTTAAAGAATCAGCTTTAAATACACAAAAAGGGTTTGAATTTGAAGCCACGCACCAAATATCTGATGAAACCGAAATTCACATCCTATTTCTAGGCGAATCTGCAAGAGCTGATCATTTTGGACTAAATGGCTATCAACCAAATACTACTCCGCTTTTGTCAAACACCAATGGAATAATCAACTTCAACAATGCTGCGGCACAAGCCAGCCACACGATGCGAGCATTGCCATTAATTCTAACGAGAGGAACTCCTGACAATTACAACTTAACTTATCAAGAAAAGAGTGTCATTTCAGCCTATAATGAAGCAGGTTTTACAACATCATGGATCAGTTCGCAACCAGGGTATGTATTTTTTGACGAAGAGGTTTATGACGACAGAAGGTGCTACGAAGCAGACTTTCAATATTTCTGCGACAAAACAAATTGTGACGACATCGTTTTAGTCAACCAACTAAAAGAACAACTAAAAGAGGTCGAAATCGGTGAAAAATACTTTTTCATCATTCATGGTTATGGTTCTCACACGCCCTATGAAATAAGGTATCCTTCCTCATTTAACCAAATAAATCAATCTTCTAATCCTGTAATCAACCACTACGACAACTCTATTCTATATACAGATTATATCATTAGTGAAGTCATAAAAACATTACCTGGCAATGCCTCATGTTATCTTCTTTATACCTCCGACCACGGTGAAAACTTAGCTGATGATTCAAGAAACTTATATTTCCATTCAGACATTCCTACTTCATACGCATCTCATATTCCTTTCTTCGTTTGGCACAACAGCAAGTACGAATCATTAAACAATTCCAAGATTAAAAACCTTAAGCAACATTCCTCGCAGAAAATAAGTAATGACAATGTATTTCACACACTACTTGACTTATCCAACATTTCATTTCCAAAATTTGACTATTCTAAATCACTTTGCGACTCTAGTTTCCATGGTTCACAACAGATTATATACTACAATGAATCAACAACTATCACCTTAGAAGAACTTAAAAATCATGACTACAAGTTTCAATAATTAATTCTACTTTTGAGCATCGACAATCAATTAAACATATGTATTTTTCGTCTTTCCGCAATGGGAGATGTCATCTTGTTGGTGCAAGCTGTTAGAAACCTCCTGGACAACAATCCTAACGCAACTATAACTGTGGTGACTAGACCTGCGTTTCAAGTTTTCTTTGGCAAAGACGACCGTTTACACTTTCATGATGTTGCGCTACATAGCAAACACAAAGGCATTATAGGCTTACATAAATTATACAAGGAGTTAAAAGAAAAGGACTTTGACTATTTCTTAGACATGCATGATGTTCTGAGAAGTCAAGTGGTTAGATCTTTTTTCAAAATATTCAGAACTAAAGTCTTCGTTATTGATAAGGACCGAAAAACTAAAGAAGCTATCGTCAGCAAGAAACTACCTTTAACAAAACAGAAGCATAGTATCGAAAGATATCAAGATGTTATAAATAAGACTGGATTAAAAACGGCCCACCATTATCGATTTATATTAAACCGAAAACAACTCAATAAATCAGAACAAATAACCACAATTGGTATTGCACCATTTGCTGCACATAAATCCAAGGAATGGGGTGAGATTAATTTTGAATCTTTGCTTTCGACACTTTCCGCAAGACGCAACACTGAAATTTTACTTTTTGGTGGAGGTGATAGAGAAATTGCAATCCTTGAAAAATGGGAAAATCAATTTGAGCAGGTAAAATCTGTTGCTGGGAAATATAAATTAGCAGAAGAGCTAGACCTAATGAGCACTTGCAACTGCTTTATTGCAATGGATAGTGGAAATATGCATATGGCTAGTCTTGTAGGGGTTCCAACTATATCACTTTGGTTTAGCACACATCCTAATCTAGGGTTTTCTCCTTGGGGAAACGCTGCTTACTGCATTCAACCTTCTGAAAAAGATGCACCGTGCAGACCAGTCTCTGTTTATGGCAAAATTAAAACAGCCAAACAAAAAGAATGTGTTGACAAATCCAGAGCATTGATTACTCCAGAAATAGTTTTGAAAAAAATTAAGGAAATTCTGAAAGAGACTTAAGCCTCTTCTAACTCAAAAGAATAACTCTCCATGATTTGATTGCAAAGCATTTTCTTACAAGCTTCGTCAACCTTAGTAGAGGCTACATCCTTAGAAGCAGCTTCAACAAAAAGAGTAATATGCTTTCCTATTCTCACACCTGAGATTTCGCTCAAACCGACATTTCCCATTGATTGAGAAACCGCTTTTCCTTGAGGATCTAATAATGCTTCCAATGGCATAATATCGATGTGTGCTTTAAATTTCATGTCGCCTTTTTTGTGTAATTATTTATAATTGAAATGATCAGGTACAAAAGTATGATAATTGGAATAGAAACAAAAATATTACTTATCAACATGGAGGCAATAATCACCAACACTGTTATTCCTAAAAGAATAAATCTTGCTTCATTATTTTTCCAGCCAAATGATTTAAATTTTAATGCGATTAACGGAATATTAGCATTTAACAGAATTGAGAATAGTGCAATAAGCCCCAGCAAGACCACAATCACAGGCATTATAATTTCAGATTTTGAAATTAATAAATCAATATTGGATGAAACAATATAAAAAACACCACAAAAGAAAACTGCATTCGCTGGCGTTGGCAATCCAATAAATTGATCTGATTGATTTGTAGCAATATTAAATTTCGCCAAACGCACAGCTGACAAAACTGGAATCAAAAAAGCGAGATAAGGTAAGTACTCCATAATACCAGGAGCAACAAATAATTCTTTTGCAAAATTCAAAGCGTAAGAAGGAATCAATGCTGATTCTCCTAATGAATTATAATTCCAAAAAACAAGTTGTTCTAGCAAACTAAACATCAATACTCCAGGAGCAACTCCAAAAGTTACCATGTCGGCTAAAGAATCTAACTGCTTTCCCAATTCTCCATCTACTTTTAAAATTCTGGCAAAGAAACCATCAAAGAAGTCTAAAAATAATCCTCCAAAAATAAAATAAGGAGCATACTCCGGAGTGCTGGATAATGCGAACATTATCGCCAACAATCCGCAGGTTAAATTACCCAGTGTTATAATATTTGGAATGTGTTTTTTCATGAGATGAAGTGCCAAAAATAAGTGTTTTTGATACAATTAATCTATAAAAAAACTGTTATTGTCATAATTATATGCTGTGATGCAAGAATTTACTAACTTTACAATGCAATAAATTAACTATGAACAAAGGCTTTCTAACGCTTGTCGCAACTATATTACTTCCATTCTTCTTGATTGCTCAAGATGATGACAACACACCCAAATACAGTAATGAATTTCTGAACATAGGTGTAGGCGCTAGGGCATTAGGTATGTCAAATTCTATTGTTGCCTCTTCACATGATGTTACTGCTGGCTACTGGAATCCAACAGGATTGCTAGGAATAGAAAGTGATTTGCAGTTTAGTTTAATGCACTCTGAATATTTTGCAGGCATTGCTAAATACGATTACGGTGCGATTGGTAAGAGATTAGATTCTGTAAGCGCTTTCTCATTTTCTGTGATACGTTTTGGTGTTGATGATATTCCAAACACGACAGAACTAATCGATGCTCAAGGAAATATTGACTACAACAGGATTAGTTATTTTACCGCTGCAGATTTGGCATTGGTCTTCTCTTACGCAAGAAAATTAGGTCCAAATTTAAGCATTGGCGGAAGCGCCAAAGTGGTCAACAGAAAAGTTGGAGACTTTGCAAAATCATGGGGCTTTGGGTTAGACTTTGCTGCATCCTATCAACTGGACAAATGGCGATTTGCTGCGATGGGTAGAGACATTACCTCTACTTTTAATGCTTGGTCTTACACATTAAGTGAAAGAACTATAGAAGTTTTTACACAAACGGGAAATGAAATCCCTCAAAACGGTTTAGAAATCACTCTTCCTAGACTTATAATAGGTACAGGTAGACTGTGGGACATTTCTGAAAGTGTCAATCTATTGACGGAATTAAATCTAGACCTTACTACTGATGGTAAAAGAAATGTATTAATTGTAGGAAATCCATTTTCTATAGATCCTCATTTCGGGATGGAATTAGGCATTAAAAATATAGTCTTTGTGAGAGGTGGAATTGGAAATGCGCAACGCATAACCCAAATTAATGGAAAAGAAATCATTACTGTCCAACCCAATGTTGGAATTGGTGTTAGAATCAAAGGAATTGATATTGATTATGCTTTGACTGATATTGGAGATGCTTCAGTTGCTTTATACAGTAATGTGTTTTCATTGAGATTTAATTTAAACCCGCAGAAAAATGACTAGAATTCTACTTTTCTTTTCTATGATTATGCTATTTTCTCAAGGTTTGAAGGCTCAAACTGTTGGAAACGAATGGATAGATTATTCTCAAAAATATTTTCAAATAAAAATCTACGAAACAGGTTGGTACAGACTAGACTACACGGATGTAAATTCAGCCCTTTCCTCTCAAGCATTAGACATTTCTGCTATAGGCAGTGATCAATTTCAGATTTTTGGAAGAGAGCAAGAACAACCAATCAATGTTGTAGATGGTGGAGACGGCTTCTTGAACTCTGGAGATTATATAGAGTTCTATGCTGAAAAAAATGATGGATGGAAGGACTCTTTGCTTTTTGACAACGTGGCTGATCAACCAGACCAATACTACAGTTATGTAAATGACACCATTCTTTATTACTTATCATTCACCAGTGCTGGCAATGGCAAAAGAATAATTCCAGAAACTGACATTAGTACTGCTACCTATCCTCTTTCGAATTATTGCTGGGTTAGAAACTACGAAAGATTAGTTACGTCAAGTTACAATTTTGGACCATTATACTACAATTTATCTTCTCCAACATACGGTCGAGGTGAAGGTTGGACTGCAGGTTCAATTAAAGCCGGAAGTATTACAAGTGGATCAAACAACCACAAAAAAGATGTCAACATCAATACTGCAAACGCTTACACAGGAATAAATGCTCCTTTTGCTAAAATTGGCTCATCAATTTCGAGTGCTTCAAACCCTGTAGTTTCTGGCTCTGGGCATAACCACAGACTAGCTATTCAATACGGAAACTCAAACATAACCATAGTAGACACATCATTTTCAGGATATGACTTAATCAAAACTATCTCTGAAGTTGATCCCAATACTTTAAACAACGGTAATACTCGAGTGAGGCACAGAGGCGTCAATATTGGACAAGGAAATAACGAAAAATTGTTCCTTAGCTCTGTAACGATAGATTACCCACATACCTATGACTTTGAAAATAAAAATTTCTTTGAATTTTGGATTCCTAATCATTCAAGTAGTTTGAAACAAACTATTAGCATTACTAACTTTTCTGGCTCTTCTCCACGCCTGGTTATTTTCAACGATGGAGGCAAGGAAATTCCACTAGTAGCCAACGGAACCAGTTGGGATGCAGTAATTCCAAACAACACATCAAATGATTCCATTCTTCTAAGGATATTCGATAACAATAATTACATTTCTTCTCCAACGCCAGAAGCGGTTATGGGGTCAGGTAAATTCGAAGACTTTGCATCCATGAACCCGACTGAAGCTTTCATTATTGTAACGCATCGATCACTTTTAACTGGAGCACAAGATTATGCTACATATAGATCTTCTTCTGCAGGTGGAATGTATGATGTGGTATTGGTAAATATTGAAGAGCTATATCATCAGTATGGCGGAGGAATTGAGAAACATCCAGTAAGTATCCGCGGCTTTCTAAAAGATGCTTTTGCAAGTTGGTCATCTGAGCCTGAACATTTATTTTTATTAGGAAAATCCATTGGGAATTTAGCGGATGGAAACAAGGGTTCTAGAGAAGTAGTCACTTCTTTTCATAGTAACTTGGTCCCAACATGGGGGTACCCTGGATCTGACAACCACCTAAGTCAAGGTGTCAATGGTTCTGGAAGAAGTTACGGTATTGCCACTGGCAGGTACAGTGCTAATTCCTTAAATGAAGTAAATACTTATCTAGCTAAGGTAAAAGAATATGAGGCACAACAAGACCCTAGTTCTTTCTATGGCATTGAAGAAAAAGAATGGCAAAAAACAGTGCTGCAATTTGGTGGTGGATCAGAGCCTTCTGAGATTGGGATCATAGATTATTATCTTACAAGTTTTGACAACTCACTTTCAGACACCTTGATGGGTGCTAATGTTCATGACTATATAAAGGATCCTTTCTCTCCTACCCTGGATGCGCAAGCGTTTTTTGAGGTACAAGAATATTTGAGCAAGGGAGTTTCATTAATGACTTTTTATGGACACTCCAGCGCAGGAGGCGGCTTTAGCCAAAACTTAGACAGCCCTGACAATTGGAACAATCCAGGTAAATACCCAATGGTGGTAGGACTTGGATGTTATGCTGGTGATGTGCACGGGGTGGATACTTTAAACTTTGCAAATCAACTAGTGAACCCTGCTAATGAAGGAGCAATAAGTCTTACTTCAACGGTCAAACTTGGTTTTATTACCAACATAGGCTACTATACTGAAGAATTATATAGATCTATGGGAGGAAGAGGATACGGAGAAAGTATTGGCATCTCCATGAAAAATGCCTGTGATACTATTTACGCAATTACTGGTCCTACTTTCTGGCAAATTCCAAATGAATCAAACTACACTGGAATGTCGCTCCAAGGAGACCCTGCGCTTAAACTTAATTACCACAATGCACCTGAGTTAGTTTTAGATGAAAGCAGAGTATGGACGGTACCAGGGCAAATAGACTTGTCTATTGATACTTTTGAATTGCATGTGGTTGTCACTAATATTGGAGAAGGTTTTTATGGTGACTTTGAGTTAAACGTAGAGAGAACTACACCGAACGGTCTCGACTCTGTATTTAGCGTCATTCAAACAAAGTCTATGAATAGAGATACAGTAATTTTCAGAATCCCTACTCATCACACAACGGCCAATGGGCTCAACACATTTAACATCACTGTTGATTTACCATTTTCTCAGATTACAGAACATCAAGATGAAGTAGGAAATAATCAAATTACATTTTCGACTTTTATTTCAACAAACGGCATTCAACCTATTTGGCCTTATGAATATGCTATCATACCTACAGATACAATTACTCTTAAAGCCTCCACACTTAATCCATTTGAGCCATTAAAGAATTATGTCTTTGAAGTAGATACAACGGACCTTTTTAATTCACCATTTAAAAAATATCAAAATTTCAGTAGTATTGGCGGTGTTCTAGAGGCAACACCGGGCAATTGGCTTAATGCAAGCACCAACCAATCAGACTCGCTGGTTTACACAGATAGCACAGTATATTATTGGAGATGCAGTCCTGATAGCACTGTCAAAAACTGGCTTGAAAGTTCATTTCAGTATATCCCCGAACATTGGGGTTGGGGTCAATCACACTATTTTCAATACAAAAATGATGGCTATCAAGGATTAGTATACGATAGACCTAATAGAGACTTTGAGTTTGGGCCTAACTATGCAAAGTTACGGATTGTCAGCAATATTAGTTTCGTAAGTTCTCCTGATTGGCAATCAACAGGCTGGTATCTAAATGGCATCCAACAAGACTATGGAGGCTGGACGACACCAAGTATCATGATTGGTGTAATAGACCCTTGCTCTTTAAGCGGCTGGGGAACACCATATTATGACGCAACGGATAGTATTTGTATCAACCCTGATAATGATTTTGGACAATTTAACGGAGATCCTTCGTGCTCTCCAGGTCTAAATTTGATGGGTAGAAATAGATCTCATGGGTACTTTCTATTTAGATTCAACAATGCTTCTGAAATGGACTCTTTGGCAACAATGTTAGAAAATAAAATTCCGACAGGGCATTATGTAATAGCTTACACCTATATTCCTAATAACTATTCTAGTCCGGCAAATTTATATGCGGCAATGCCCAACGATTTGATCACAGCGTTTCAAAATTTAGGTGCAGCCAACATTACCAACACTCAAAATGATGACGGCTTTGTTTTCTTAGGGCGTAAGGGGTTCCCTGGAGATGCGGTTGAATTGCATTCAGACAGCACTATTTCAGGAGGTGCCAACTACCCTGTTCAAAGACTAGTTTTTGAGGACACTGTTTTTGGTTGTAACACAGGGTACTTGACATCAGAATTAATTGGACCAGCCAAAGAATGGAATTGCATCTATTGGAAACATGACCCTAAAGAAGTTGTTAATGCTGACTCTACTCAATTAAAGATTTACGGAGTAAAGTATGATGGAACAGAGACTTTACTTTATGATAACTTAATGACTTTATATGACTCAATACTAAACATAAACACTTTAATTAATGCTGACTCTTATCCGTTCTTAAAGTTGCAAGCCACATTTACAGATTCCTTGATTTTTACACCTTCACAAATGGATAGATGGCAGGTTATCTATGATCCTGTACCTGAATTAGCAGTCAACCCTAAAAAAGGGTTTTATACAAAATCTGAAGACTCTTATCAACAGGGAGACTCTATTGAATTTGCCATCGCAATTGAAAATGTCAGTGCTTTTGACATGGATAGTTTAATGGTATCTTACTGGTTTATTAATCAAAATGGGACGAAAGTTAATATTCCTTATCCAAGGCAGGACTCTTTGAAAAGTTTAGAGGTACTATATGACACGATTCAATTTGCAAGTAATAATGCTTCCGGGAATAGTTACTTCTGGGTAACAGCCAACCCATATACTTCAACATTTCAACAGGATCAACCAGAGCAATTTTACTTTAACAACATTGCTCAAAAATCCTTTAATGTTATAGAAGACAACGTTAATCCAATATTGGATGTTACCTTTGATGGCATTCATATTTTAGACGAAGATATTGTCAGTGCGAAACCATTAATTTTGATTACTCTTGATGACGAAAATGAATTTTTGTTACTCAATGAAGACACAGACACTTCATATTTTGAGGTCTTTCTAAAAAGTCCGAATAGCAACTCTTTCCAGCGTGTTTATTTTATCCAAAACGGAGAAGAAATATTAAAATGGACGCCTGCTCAAGACTCGAAAAACAAATTCACCATTGAGTACAATCCAAACTTTTTAGAAGACGGCATGTATACTCTACAAGTGCAAGGAAGAGATAAATCAAATAATTTCAGTGGAGATAATAGTTATGAAATATCCTTTGAAGTAATCACTGCTTCTACTATCACAAACATTTTTAATTACCCGAATCCTTTTTCAACTAGCACTCAGTTTGTTTTTACATTAACAGGTAGCGAATTACCAGATCAAATGCAAATTCAAATTATGACCATCACCGGTAAAGTGGTTCGTGAAATTCATCTCGCGGAATTAGGTCCTATAAGAATAGGTAATAACAGAACAGAATATGCTTGGGATGGCCGTGATGAGTTTGGTGACCAATTGGCCAATGGAGTTTATCTCTATAGGGTAATTGCCAAAATAAATGGAGAATCAATCGAACATCGATCCACTATTGCTGACGACCAAGCCTTCAAGAAAGGATTTGGGAAAATGTATCTCATGAGATAAAGGCAATTATTATGCGTGGATTTCTATTACTCTGTTTTATAATCTCGATTACTTCTTGTTCAGATTCGCATTACTACGAAGAATCCATCCCTACATCTGATGAGTATGTGTGGTATAGAACCCAAGGAAAGGACTTTAACTTTAGCATTAATAATACAGCTAAATTTAATGTTTATGTAAAGATCAACTACATAACAGGAATACGATGGGACACATTATTTCTTGATTGCAAACTAACTAGCATACCTAAAAGTTTGACGAAAACGATTCCTCTTAAAATACCGATTAAAGATTTCTATGGAGAGTATTTGGGTGATCCTGAATTGGATGTATGGACAACAAGAAAAAAATTAATTTCTAATGAAGTTCTTACTAAAGGTAATTACCAAATAAGTATAATTCATTCGATGGCAGAAGACACCTTACCATACATTACTGAAGTTGGATTAGAACTTGATAAAATATGAAAGATTCTGCATTAAAATCAATACAGAATCCATACGTATTTCTTGCGGGGTTGCTTTTCATATCTCTACTATTATACCTTCCTATTTTAAATATTGGATATATTTCAGATGATTGGGGATTTGTTTATCAAATAGAACATTTCGGTTGGTCCGCATTTTCTCATAATTTTACTGATAAATTCTACATCCCTGTAAGCCATTTCCTTGGCAGTGTTCAATACTCGTTGACTGGAGGCAACCCACTTTACCAGCATATTATTCAAGTTGTAGTGCATGGTATA
>CAJYBK010000098.1 GCA_913064955.1 uncultured Flavobacteriales bacterium | reverse complement strand
TTGTGAACTCTGTATCTACTTGTGGTGCTATGACAGCTGGGGTTTATTTAGGTACTCATATTGATTTGGCTGCACCGGGTGTGCGAAGTGAAATTTATATTACTTGAACGGAAACGTATTCACAGCCATTTACCTCTACTTCAGGTGGCGGTTACGGTGGACATATTGCCTTCAGTTAGAAGTCCAGTTACGAAAGTGTAACTCGCCGTGTTTGGATTTCGACTTGTCCGGGTGGTGCTGCAGTACCTAAGTGTGAACGTGAGGGCAGCAGTGCGCAAACTATTCGTTGGGGACAGTTGGTCTGTTACAAGTATTGTGAATTAGATAAGAATACCGAATATTATTTGAATATGACTAATACTAGTGGATGTGGTTCGAATCAATCGTGTGGTGCATATCGTAGTATTTTAACGAATAACAAGCCTTATTAATCTTGTATTTTTACAGTTATAAACACGAAAAACATGGCAAAAATTACATTAGGAGGAAATCCAATTGAAACTATAGGTGATTTACCAAAAACTGGTGAACAAGCAAAAGACTTTAACTTAATCAAACAAGATTTGTCAACACTAACATTGGCAGATTTAAAAGGGAAGAAAGTAATACTTAATATTTTTCCTAGTGTTGATACAGGCACTTGTGCTATGTCAACCAGAATGTTTAATGCTGAAGCTTCAAAATTGGAAAATACGCAAGTTGTTTGCGTGTCTAGAGATTTGCCATTTGCATTTAAAAGGTTTTGTGGTGCAGAGGGAATAGATGATTTAATCACAGCATCGGATTTTAACTCAGGGAAATTTGGAAAAGATTATAATTTAGAGATGATTTCAGGTGGCCTTAAAGGACTTCACTCTAGAGTAGTAATAGTCCTGGACGAATTTGGTAAAATAATCTACACAGAACAAGTACCGGAAATAGTTGATGAACCTAATTATCAAGCTGCGCTTGATGCGATTAAATAATATTAATTCTTGAAAAATGTCGCAATCATAGGTGGAGGTGCAGGAGGTTATTTTACAGCCATCAATACAGCAATAAAAAACCCTGAATTAAAGGTTTTTATTTTTGAAAAAGGCAAAAATGTATTAGGTAAAGTTAAGGTAAGCGGTGGCGGCCGCTGTAATGTTACACATGCTTGTTTTGATCCTAAGGAATTAGTGAAATTTTACCCTCGAGGAAGGAAAGAATTGTTAGGTCCTTTTCACACTTTTATGACAGGGGATACCATGGAGTGGTTTGAATCTAGAAATGTCTCGCTGAAAATTGAATCAGACAACAGAGTTTTTCCTCAAAGTGACAGTTCACAAGATATTATTAACTGCCTGACCGATGAGGTGAATAGGTTAGGAATAAATGTACAAACTGAAAAAGCCGTTACTGCATTTAAACCTATAGGCGATCAATGGGAACTTTCTTTTGGAGAGTCAACGGAAATATTTGATGTGTTGGTTGTAGCAAGTGGAGGAAATAGCTCTGTTATTTGGAACCAATTAGCCGAATTGGGTTATAAAATTGCTCCAGCTCTACCTTCATTATTTACTTTCAATACCAAAGACACTAGGTTAAGAGATTTGAGTGGATTGTCTGTGCCGAATGCTTCTGTCAAGATCATAGGGAGCAAACTGCAAGAGACGGGTCCTTTGTTGGTAACACATTGGGGAGTTAGCGGGCCTGCAATTTTAACACTATCCTCTGTAGGAGCAAGCTATTTATTTGAAAAGCAATATCAATTTCAAATACTTATTGAGTGGAACAACGAGATAAGCAGGGAAGATATTCAAGAGGCTTTTGCAAATCAAAGACAATCGCATCCCAAGAAGAAAATAGTCAACACGGCACTTTTTAATTTACCCAAAAGATTATGGGAGTCGTTAGTAAGGCACAGTGATATTCCAGAAGATAAAATCTGGGCAGAACTTAGTAGTAAAGCACAAAATAAGTTATTGGAGAATATTAAAGCAGGTATGTATCCAGTTGCAGGAAAAAGTACAAATAAGGAGGAGTTTGTTACTTGTGGAGGTGTAGAGTTAAATCAAGTTAATTTCACAAGGTTTGAAAGTAAGCTACATCCTAATTTATTCTTTGTAGGTGAGGTATTAAATATCGATGCGTTAACGGGTGGGTTCAATTTTCAGGCTGCTTGGACAGGAGGCTTTATAGCGGCACAGTCAATTTAATTGCATCATTTTTGTGGAAAAAGGGGGAATGTATTACCTTTCACAAATAATCATGAAGATTCATCTACTCGCATATTTACTAATTATCATTTTCGGTTTCGGAGCTAATAGTTCTTTTTTGGCTCAAGAAGTAATGTTAGATACTTGTAAGGTTTTCAAAAGCATTCAGGAAGCTTTGGACTCAGAAGAAGATGTTTATGTGCTGGATTTATCGAAGGACGGTTTAAAGGAGTTTCCCCGGGATGTTCTTAAACTTACGGAACTTAGGTCTTTAAAACTTTCTAAAAACAAATTGACGCACCTTCCCGATGAGTTGGCCGGTTTGGAAAAGCTTGAGGAAATAAGTTTAAGTAAAAACTCATTTTCCACTTTCCCCATTGTATTGACTAAGTTAACTTGTCTAAAGCGAATATATATTGATCAAAATGAAATTACTGCTATACCGCATGATATCAATAAATTAGTTCATTTGGAATTGTTGGACATGTGGAGTAATGACCTTTACATTGTGCCTGAAAGTATTTCGGAATTGAAAAATCTCAAATTTTTTGATTTAAGAGTGATCCAAATGAGTAAAGAAGAACAAGAACGAATTAATAAATTATTGCCAAATACTAAAGTGTATTTCTCAAATACCTGTAATTGTGCACATTAAACCATAAAAATCATATGAAAAACATCTATTTATTATTACTTTTTATCCTATCGATAAATTATACGGCACAGCAACTTCCAATGACAGAAAAGGTAGATATTACCTGGGGAAACGATATTAAAATGAAAAAAGGAAGTTATTACCGTGACGTCATAGATGTAGATGAAAACAGCATTTATATGAGTAAATGGGTTAAAAATGACTTTATCATAGAGTTGTTCAACTCAAAAATGATTTCTACTCAGCAAGAAACAATTGACATGTCATTTGATGGAAAGAGAGACGTAATGCTTGAGGGTATTTTTTTATTTGGTGATGACTTTATTATCATGGGAAGTTATTCAGATAAGAAAACGAAGGAGAATAGTATTTACTACAAAACCGTTTCTAAGAACACTTTGACCAAACAGAGCACTTGGAAGGAATTGGCCTCAATGACTTTTGAAAAAAGACGTAGAGACGGAAGTTTCAGTTATGCGATGTCCCCAGACAGTAACAAACTAATGCTTTATTACGACCTGCCGATATTGGACAAGGACGCACCGGCCAAATTTGGTTTCAAAGTATTTGATCTTGGAATGAAAATGGACTGGGAGAAAGAATTGGAATTAGGTTATGGGGAGAAACTTTTTTCAATTCAAAACTATCGTTTGTCGAATAAAGGAGATGTTTATCTGATAGGTCAAGAATTCGACTTGAGTCAATATAAGATGTTCTCAAAGAGAGAGCCGTCAGATAGAAAATATCATATTCTAGCTTACCAAAATCAAGGTAAAAAATTCAAAGATTTTAATGTTGTTTTGAAAGATACGTTCATCAACGATATCTCTTATGCAATTGATGAAGATGTTTTGGTTTGTGCAGGGTTTTACTCTATTAATGGGCGAAACAGCATTAAAGGAACATTTTATATGACCATTGATTTAAATACTCAGGCTGTACTTAAGTCAACATTTAAGGAAATTCCGGAAGATTTTATCACCCAAGATTGGACAGAAAAGCAATTGAATAAAGCTAAGAAAAAGGAGTCTAAAAAAGGAAAGAAAATTGAAGCATATGAATTTGATTTAAGAGACTTTGTTTTAAAAGATGGTGGAGGAGCAAGATTATTAGCTGAGCAATATTACGTGCATGTAGTTACTACTACAACCACAGATGCGAATGGTAATACAACCACAAGAACAACCTACCATTACTACTATAACGATGTCTATATTATTGACATTGCCGCTGACGGTAGTATTAATTGGCTGTCTAAAGTTGACAAATATCAACATTCCATTAATGATGGAGGGTACAGGTCATCCTATTCGTTGCATGTAAAAGAGGATAAGATGTACTTGATGTACAACTTGAGAGCAAAGGATTATTACGAGAAGGAAGAAAGAACAGAAATGAGCAGAAAAGATAAGAAAGCTTATTTGACTTTTATTTCTGAGGTAGATAATAAAGGAAATATTGTAGATGAGATACTGATTAACAACTCCGAAGAGGAAACATACGTTATTCCAAAGTTCTGTGAGCAGATAACCAGTAATAAAACCTTAATTTATACAGGAAAAGGTAAGACTCAAAAAATGGGGATTGCAACTTTTAAGTAGTAGTTACTTACGTTCGAATTTTTTACTTTTTTTATTGTAATGTAAGTAAACAGGATGAGTAAATTCAGAAAATACAGCCCAATCTTCTTCACTTATTGATACAACATTCGTTGGTATATAATCACAAAGTGTAAGTTCAACAATTAATTGTTTTCCTTGTCTTGGAAGGATGATATGATAATTATAAATTTCATTTATTACATCTTGAATGGAGCCTTCACCATTGGGCAAATAGTTAGCATTGATTTCAGGCAAATATTTTGAAATCATTTTTGTTATCGTATCGCTAACGAAGAAGTCCTCAAATTGTAACTCAGGTAAATAACTTATTTGTTCCATGCTGATTGATGTATCAGTGGAAGAAGGTATGTGATGAAAATAGGAAAAGTAATTAAAGCACTGTTGGTCTGAGTAGTATCCTGTGCTTAAAACAGTAAAACTCTTATCCGCATTTTTAAAGTAGGTAACTTGACAAAGTTTAGCATAATCATAACTAACCTCGAAGTAGCCATTCTTGACATCTAGAATCGTGTCTGAAGGCGATGTGTCTGCGAGGTTGTAATCTTTAAGTTCGAAGTTGATTAGATCAAGACATTTGTGGATGGAAAAGCTCTCTTGTCCGCAAACCAAGTAACTAATTGAGAAGGCAATGATAAAAAGTAAAGTCCTGAACATTTATCTACATTCATTAGCAATTTTCAGCAATTCTGGCACAGAAACTGATTTAGAGTCTTCGTAGTTTTTATACTGAACAGCTACCTTATCAACTGCACAGTCACAAACTTTACCGGCTTTATCCTCTCCAAGTAATTTTGCAGTTTTTGTTTCGCAATTTTGCACAAATTCTTTAATCTGCTTTTTTGTCCAATACTTTGCTGCTGTTCTGGCTAACGCTTTGCAAGAGCCAAAAGCAATCATGGTTACTACTATTAATGTTGAGAATTTTAATGCTCTTTTCATTTCATCATACTTTTATTCCGATGATAATTATATCATCTGTTTGGTGACTATTGGTCATCCATTCTTTCAATTCTTTCTTGATGTATTTTTTCTGGTCTTTCATTTCCATGATGTGTGCATTGTCCATCATTTTGAACATACCTGAAGTCTTCAACTTTTTACCAGACTCTCCCCCAAATTGATCAGGGAAACCATCACTAAAGAAATAAAGTACATCTCCTTTTTGTAATTGCAGAAGATTTTGATCGTACTCTACATTGCCAGGTGTTGATCCAATTGAATATCTAGAACCTCTAAAGTATTGCCTTTCACCATCTCTGTATAATACCAATGGTCGCAATGCTGATGACCAGTTAAGAGTCATTTGAGCAAAGTCAAATTCCCCAATGATAATGTCCATTCCATCAGAAGGTCTATATTCATCCGTATTGTCTATTTGCATCAACGACTTAATCTCTGCATTTAACTCTTTTAGAATTTCATGTGGCTTTCTCAATTCCTTAATACCAAAAATCTCACGCAGAGTTTGTTGTCCTAACAATGACATAAATGCTCCTGGTACGCCATGACCGGTGCAATCACCACAGCCTAATAGGATTTTCCCATCTTTTTCACTTGTCCAGAAGAAATCACCTGATACGATGTCTCTTGGTTGATAGATAATAAAAGATTCAGGAAACATTTTTTGAAAGCCATCAATGCTTGGTAGCAAAGCATCTTGAATTCTTTTAGCATAATTAATACTGTCTGTTATGTCTTTATTAACCAATTCAACTTTTCGTTTTTGATCCGTTACCTCTTTTGTTCGAATAACCAGTGTTTTCTCTAATTCAATTTGACGCAGTCTATATTGCTCCGTACGGTACTTAATAATGCCATAAACAATAATACCAAGCAAGACTATCATTAGAGCCCAAAACCAAATTTTCTTCCAAAAAGGAGCCTTAATCACTATTTTTAAATAGGTAGCTGGTTTAGAACTAACCATGTCATTATTGTAGGCAACAATTTTTAGATAGTAAGTACCATCCGTAATTTTTGAGAACCTAATATTCTCACCCTTGGTGATGTCGCTCCATTCTTCATCATAGCCTTCCAGCATATGTTTGAACAAAACAGCCTTAGGGTTTTTTAAACTTAATCCTCTTACTTCTATTTTAAACTCATATGAGCCAGGTTCAAGCGTGATTTCAGATAACACCTCTTTTGGCTCTCCATTGATAAAGAAGGAATAAATACTTACTACAGGTGGGGTATGATTCACATTGTCTATGGCCGTATTGAATTTAAGTACACCTTGTTCTGTACCATACCAGACATCGAAATCATCTTTGCTAATTGAGTTTTTTAGGTAACGCAAACTCACACCTTCATCTTCTGCATAAACTTGAAAACTAAGATCTTCCTGGTTAAATCGTGAAAGCGCTCCATTATGTGTTATCCAAATATCATTTTTTAGATCTTCAATTAATCCGTAACAAAAATTGGAGCTTAAACCATCATTAATAGTAAAGTTTTCAAAAATGCTGTCGTTGTATAAATATATTCCACTACCATATGTAGCAATTGCTATTTTTCCGTTTTGTAATTGAGCGATTTCATATATGTTGATTACATGGTTATCTTCAGAATAGTTATAGTTCTCAATCTTCCCGTTTTGAATAACAGAAAGTGAACTACTTTTACATCCAACATATACTTTGTTGCATGTAGTATCTAACAATATGGTATTGACACTATTGTGAGAAAGCCCTTGTGAAATGTCATATTTCTTAATTTTACTGGAGGTCAGATTACAGTCATAAACGCCATTTAAGGTTGCAACCCACAAATGGTCATCACAACCTTGTATCCTGTTGATATGTTTGGTCAGTAGATCATTAGAAATAACAAAAGGTTCAACAGACTTAGAGATTGTATCATACTGGAAAAGACCATGATTTGTTGTTCCGATCCATAAAGATTTGTTGTTGTCAGTCCAAATGGAACTGATAATGCTTTCAGCAGTCAATGGAATGGTGTCTGGAGAATTGAAGTCATCATTTTTAACAACTAAAACCCTATTAGTAAAAGCGAAATATTTGAAATTGTCCAGTATAAGAATATCCTTTACTTCATTATTTTTACCTTCTCTAGGTGAAAAGTAATAAGTGAAAATTTCTTGTGAATGTTTGAAAATACCGTTCCCATACGACCCGAGCCAAATATTATTTTCTCTGTCAATAAAGGAGGTGTTAATTGAGTTGGTTCCAAGCCCATTTTTAGTATTGTACACATGATATTTACCTAGCGTATCGTATTTAATGATACCCTCATTAATTGTACTAATATAAATGTTTTGATGCTTATCAACATTGACGTCCTTAACAATGACATCTTCAGGAATAGAAAGGTGATAGCTTAAATTGGTATTAATATCTAATGAGAATACACCGGCTGACATCGTACATATAATTAAAGTTGAATCATTTTTTTGAATTGTTTTAGAAACGTATTCGTTTTCATTAATAGTTTGAGAAAGGAATATCTTGTCTTTTTCAATATCATAGATTCTTAAACCAGCACTTGTGGAAACAAATAATCTACCTTTAAAAATGTTAATGTCATTGATGATTAAATCAGTAAAAATTTCCTCATAACTAACTTCTGTTTTTAATTCTGGATTAATACGAGAAATACCGTTAGACTGAGAACTTACCCAAATATTTCCTTTATCGTCTTCGCAAACACCTGTAACCAATGATTTAAACTTTTTCTTAAGTTGATATGGTGCTATTTTATCGTTGTGAATTGTTGATATGGAACCTTCTTTGTGACCAATCCATATCGCATTATTTTTTGATTTATAAATCTCAGAAATAAAATTTTCTGCCAATCCATTATCGGTATACTTCATTTCAAAAGACACACCGTTGAAAACTCCTAAACCTTCTCCTGTTCCAACCAATAAATACCCTTTGTCATCTTGTTCTAACGCATAAATAAATGGATCGTTCAAACCATTTTGCATGCTAAACTGTTGGAATTTATATTCTTGAGAATAATAGTTTTTAGAAAGAAATAAAAACGATAAAATTAAGGCAAGAACAACTGTTAACTTCATAGGTTAGTTTTGTAGGGTTTTAATGGTTACTTAGTCAAGCGGAGTGGCGCTTGATTCAGCCTTAAATTGTGGCACACCTCCAATTGGTATGGCAAAAAATGGAAGATATTCACCAAACTGATTAGTAACATAGAGAACAACGTTGTTGTTTTTAGCAGGTCTCAATGGATGTTTTCGAAACTGGATATCTAATGATTTCCCCTTTTCTTTTTCCTTAATTATGTATTCACTAGTTACTTTGTTATCGTCTCCAGAAACTGAAACTCTGTAGTTCACAACAGCAATACTTGAAATAACAATAATGCCATCATTGTCCCAATCAAAATTAGTTTGCTTGACAGAAACTACTTTATTATCTATATATGGATAAATATGTGACACTTGCTTGGCGTCATCATGAAGTCTAAAAGAGTATTCAAAAGTAAAGGCATTTGCTCCTTCTACCGCAATATTACTTGTAGGAGAAGAAGAAAGAAAATATTTGTAAAGATTACCATCATTGCCAACAATACCTTCTGCTATCACTTTAAAAACATAACCTCCATATAGTGCAGAAAACTCTCCTTCCGTTGGGTTGAATGGGCCAAAAGTAAACCACTTGTCATCGTACTCTGCATCTACTCCAAATGTCTTAGTATTGAGGAGGTTCCCACTTTTAAATTCACCTACAGGTTCCGTAGATCTAGAGTCTTTGTGTGAAACACAACCTTTTCCTCCATATAGTGAAAAACGTGTTTTAGAATCTGCATCACCTACAATTTCATCATGTAAACCTCCATTTTCCGGATCGTGAATTCTGATATAAATTGGCTTTTTATTTTCTTCTGGAATGGAGAAAAAGAAAACCTGACAGTGGTCATCATCGCCAAATGAAGTTGGAGCACCCTTTCCAAAAGTTACTAAAAACGGAATGTTTTCTTCAGCTGCCGGGACTAATTGGCCGACTCCAATAGTGGAGATAAATAAGCTGAGTATAAGTATATAATTTTTCATAATGTTTAATAGGCTAAAATTATGCCATTATTTTTTAATTTCTACATCTACTTTACGCAATAACTTCAATACATGATCCTCTGTAGATGCTGATTCAATTTGGCCAACTGCTTTCGTAGAAATATTTTCGGCAGGAACACCAAGCTTAATTAATTCCTTTTTCACGCTTTTGGCTCTGTTCAAACTAAGTTGTTTGTTTTTGATAGCATTACCGGTTGGGTCGGCATATCCAAGTACATTTAGTTGGATATCTGTGCCGTGCAACTTTATTAAGTGTTGTAAGGAACTAATATTAAATGTAGTAACTTCAGAAGAAGAAACAGCAAAATACACCGTAGTAGATGTTTGTGAATTTTGGGATGCAATAGTTTGGTCTATTTCTGCTTTAATAAGTTCGCTATCAAAACCAAGATCTTTCATTTCCAAATAAAGCAAATACAACTCATCCAATTCAGTTGAACTTCCCACTGAGTATTCATACAGTTTTTTAAACTCAAAGTATTTTTCAGTAATAGGGTAATTTACATCATTGAAAAGTTCAGAAGTGTCGGAAAGAGGAGTTTCTGAACTGTGTATCTTAACCGAATAGGTTTCGGTGGAATCCTTTATACTATTGTCTAAGATTATTTCCTTAGGCTTATTAGGTAAAGATCCTTTTATGTTTTTGTCTTTCTTAAAATAGAATGTTTTTGTAATACATTGAACTTCATTGTCTTTCAGAAGCCCAAGTTTCACTTCAATACTATCCCTTTGTGTGGTAGTTTCTTTCAGTTTATTACCTTGAAAAATCTGATCATTATTGTTTATTTGCCACAGATATTCATCTGGAGTAAAAGTAGCATGGGAAAGATCAGCAACAAATTCGGTTAACGCATTTTTATTTAGTGTGTCTTTGAATATTATTCTAGGCAATGGGTCAGCTTGGATATTTATGGTCACTTCAGAAACTTCATAAAATATATCTCCTGTAACTGTATCTACGATGTTTAATTTCGCGGTGTAATACCCTAAAGTATCGTAGCAATGTTTAACTCTGTAGCCGTCCTGGCTGGTGCCATCGCCTAAATCCCATGTAAATTTTAATGGCATTCCACTTTCATCCAGCATATTGTGCTCTTCAATTAAATAGCAATAACTGATTTTCTTTTGAGGTGTACAGTTCTCCAATGAAGGATAGAGTTTCTTAAAGTGATAAATATTGTCTGAACCGTCCCTGTTGCTGGTAACATAACCAGAAACTAAATCATCTTTGAAAGTGATGCCAAAATCATCAAAATTTGAATTAATTGCGGAGTCGAGTTTCATTGGGGAGCCATACTGATCAGCACCTTCGAAATTAAAAGACCAAATATCTAGTCCTGTGGTGTCATTATGCCCATTTGTTGAATAATAAATTCTTGATCCAACAATTGTGGGGTAAACATCATTGCCAAAAGTGTTGATTTTATCGCCAAATCTTTTAGGTTGACTCCAGTTTGTTCCTGAATAAATAGAATAGTACAAATCCATTCCGCTATCTTCCATGTTTTGAGCGCTACTATAAACTAGGAACTTACCGTCTTTACTTATAGCGGGGTGAGTTATGTTGTAATCTGCAGAGTTATAGTCAAATGGTATTGGAGTGGTCCATATACCATTGATTTTTTCTGAAAAGAAAAGACCTATTGTTTTTGATTGATTTTTACCTTTAAGAGAGGAACTTCTAATGTTTTTACTAAAAACAATTTTATTGTCGTTGGCATAGGGACTTAACGGGCCGTCATTGAAAATGGTAGCAATCTCTTCTGCAAATGGCTCTTTTCCTCCTTTAGTTTTTGTTGAGTCTATTTCTTGAAAATATAAATGATATGGGTGATTGTCAGATTCATCTTTTATTGTTCTGAGATATTCATTTTTCTCATTGGACATATAAACTATTCCATCTCCAAAAACAACTGGACATATATCCGATTTAGAAGCACTGTTTTTGAAGGCCAGATTTACGACATAATTCTGGAGTAATACATTATTCATGATGAATAATAGAGTAGTAAAAAAAACAAACCTCATTAACATCTTTTTATTGTAATTTTAATATCGTGGGTCATTATTAAATTGAGATTAATTGCCCAAATCATTTGTAAACTTAACTAAAAGTAAGCATACGCTTTTAAATAATAATTGCGTAAGATACATAAATTTAGAATTAAATATTTATAAGTACCGTTGTCAATAGATAAAAAGTATGTTTTCATCCATGAGTGGCGCGAAAAAAGCACATATTAGGAGTAAAGTGTACTGATGCTTTTTGACAAATCTTACCCAAGAATTAATACCTTGGATTAAAAGTTTTGGATTTGTAGAGAGCATTGTACAGGACAAGTATTTCAAAAGTCCCAGCCTTGTAGTTAGCTTGATTCAGTAGTGGCAATTCATATTGCGCTCCTACACTAAATTGGTCATTGATACCCACTTTAAAGTGCAATAGCATGCCTTCAAAAGTTCTGTAACCCAATCCAAAAGCATGTCTTTTCATATAGTTAAGAGTAAGCA
>CAJYBK010000097.1 GCA_913064955.1 uncultured Flavobacteriales bacterium | reverse complement strand
ACTTATCACTTCCTCTTTCATCTGTGTGAGAATTGATTTCCACAACAAGGTTATCATTAATTTCCAAGAAGTCATAGAGTTTATCCAATACCTCCATTGATACCGGTCTAAGATGGTCTGAATCAAAGTCATATTCAATTCCTTCTATTTCAATTTCTCCTTCAGGAATTCGTTGCAGCGTAAAATCTTGAATTAATGTTGTTGTCTCAGTAATTCCAGTTGCATCTACACTTGCTGCATCTGCAAAATATGTTGGCTTTTGCGCCTTAATGAACAATTCCCACTCTCTTTCTAATTCCAAAGAATAAAAACCATCAGCATCCGTATGAATTTCAAACGGTTCAAATCCATAACGTACATCTTTAAATGATAATTTCGCATCAGGAATAATATCATCAGTATCAAAGTCAAAAACCAATCCTTCCAGAAATATTCTAATCGGTCCATTTTTAACTTTATAAATATCATAACAATGACCACCATCACAAGGCTCTCTATCACTTGAGAAATAGCCATACTCCAATTTAGAATCCCAAATCATGTAGGCATCATCTTGCGGTGAGTTAATTGGAAGCCCCAAATTTTTCGGTCCTCCATAAAGATCATCTCTTCTATTGTATGAACTTTTAAAGATATCTAGACCTCCTATCGATTTATGTCCAGTAGAACTGAAAAACAAGGTACTACTAGCCTCATGGAAAAATGGTGTTACTTCATCAAATTCAGAATTAACAGGCGCACCCAAATTAGTTGCTGCTCCCATTGGCATTCCAGATGGGTCAATTGCCACTTTCCAAATATCCAAACCTCCTAAACCACCTGGTCTATCTGAAGAAAAATACAATGTGCTTCCATCCATAGACACAAAAGGTTGTATACTTCTATAGCCCTCTATGTTAACCGATGTATCCAATTTCATTGCTTCAAAAAACTTACCGGCTACCATACGCGCCAAATAAATGTTTTGATTGCTTCTATCGTCATCAGACCATTTAGTAAAAAACATTACGTTTCTATTGTTGAAACAACCAGCAGCCTCATTATTTCCTGTATTTACAGGTCTTCCAAAGTTCTGAGCCATTCCCCATGTTTCTTCATCAATCTTCTCAGAATAATAGATATCACATAAATATTCTGAATTCTGAAGAATTGGATCTATTAAAACACCACCTGCGCGAGCGGATGTAAACAATAATTTTTGTTCACCCTCCCAATACATTGCTGCAAATGAAGACGTTCCTTTATTAAAAATATTTGTATCCAACATTTCTACATCCACTCCTTGAATTGTACTAGAACTATTTAAAGCATAGTAACAACCTGTCATAGAAAGTTGTGCTGACTTTGTTAAAGAGTCTATTTTTCTTTCTTTTTTTATGAATGCTTCGAATTGCCCTATTGCTTTCTCATGTTCATTCACTTTCATCAAAGCCTCTCCATAGAAGTATACGTCTTCAGGGTATGAATCAAACTCAGAGGTGTATGCAAATTTTTCAACTGCACGTTTATAATCTTGTGTATTTCTATAGCACATTCCCTGCTGATGATGAATGTAATGGAGAATAGGTACTCTTCTATTTGTATCAATTTCTTTATTAAAATCCTTTAATTTTTGATTGGAAATGCCCACCTCATAAGGGATTATTTCAATAGCCATAACAGTGGTGTCATCCAGAACCTTCTGATAATATTTCAATGCAGAGGCGTAATCCTTTTGACCATAAAACTCATCTGCTTTATTGATCCATACTTTTTTTGACTGACCATAAGAAGTCATCAATGAAAATCCTAGAAGGAATAATAAACTTATATTTAAACACAATCTATACATCTTCTATTATAGTCTTGGACAAATTTTAACATTCTTAGGATCCGCTTTTTTCTTCATATAAGTAAATGAAACTTCGAACCCACCTCTACCAGTTGATGCTCCGCTTAAAGAAGAAACATTAATATCATAAGCAACCTTTAATACGTAATTCTCTTTCTTAGCTCCTAAAGATAGAATAGCCGCATCCTTATTTCTAAAAACAGCTCCTCCTAGTAAGTACATTTCAGCAGTTTCAAAGTAGAGACCTCCATCCAAAGCAATAGTTTGCTCTGTGATTGTTTCTTGCTGCATGTATAATAACTTAGGTATTAAATATAGTTTCTCAGTAATATTCACTCTGATCCCAGCGTGCACGTAATATCTGAATGCTAAAGTATTATCAGCTTCAAAGAACGATTCTTTAGGCTCTATTAAATTAAATCCAGAAGCACCAATGAAAGGATTCAGTTTAGATTGTTGTTTGGAAAAATAATATAAAATTCCAGCATTTGTAACAGGCACTAACAATGACCTAGAAGCAAAAGTTTCATTTGAGTTCAATGTATTATCAAAAGATCCACCTCCCACAGTTGTGTACTGATTATCAAAAGTGTGCAAAGGCATTTCTATTGCTTTTTGGGTTATGCCTGCTTGTAATCCAAAAGAAAGATTATGAAATCTATTTCTATCAAGCGATACTGTATATCCAACTGAACCAGCGGCTTGCAAAACATTATAATTACCAATTCCCGCTCGATAATTAATAATTTGCCCACCAAATCCCCATTTCTTAACAGGCGCATCAAAACTAATCAATGCTGTTGTATATGGTTTAAAATTCACAGATTTCCATTGTGTTCTAAACTGGCCATGAATTCTCCAATCAGCATCAACAACTCCTGTCATAGCAGGATTCAAAAACAGTGGCGCGGCATCATACATAGACAAGTGAAAGTCCTGACTTTTGACGTTAGAAGCATACAAAGCCATTACTCCTAAAAGCAATATTTTAAACTTTCCTATCATCGTATTAAAGTAACATCTCCAGATTGTTTATAAAATCTTCCTCCTGTAATCTCTACTTCGAAAGTCCAGGTATATACTCCTAAAGGAGCAGGTTGCCCTTTGTAAGTTCCATCCCATCCAGGATATTGTTCATTAGTTTGAAAAATTAATTCTCCCCAATTACTGTACACTTTGAAATCCACTGCAGTAAAAGGTCCTCCTCTAATAATGAAATAATCATTTTCTCCATCTCCATTTGGAGAGAAAGCAGTAGGTAAAACAGGCAACAATGCTATTAAAATCTCTTGACTTGTAGAATCAACACATCCATTGTCATCTGTAACAGTAAGGATCACATTGTATGCGCCTCCATTAGCATAACTATGCACTGTGTTTTGATTGTTATCACCAATATCATCTCCGAAATTCCAATACCAATCAGAAATACCAGCACCTAATGATAAATCGGTAAATGCAACATCCTCTAGTACTAATGCAGGATTTGGCGTCATGCTAAAATTAGCATCTGGCCCAGGTAAAACATTCACTACTCCATTATAAGTGTCTTCACATCCAAGAACTGATGAAACTGTGTATGTTACATTAAAGTTTCCTAATGATGTATAAGTATGAGTTACATCTGCCGCGGTTCCATTGGGTGTACCGTCTCCAAAGTCATAATTATATGTATTAATCGAACCTGAACCTAGTGCAAAATAACTATCATCCTCAAATACAACCTCCTCGTCAATACAAGCCGGCACCTCTATATATGCCGCAGTTGGAGTTGGATTAACCAATACCGCTTGAACAATAGTATCAAAACAACCATTACTTCCACCCACGATTAGTTCAACGTTTGAAGAACCTGGTAAAGAAAAAGTATAGGTAGGATCTTCAAGATTAGAGGTTGAACCGTTATCGTCAAAATCCCAAGACCAACTTGAAATAGTTCCTGAAGCAGTCGTTGAAGCGTCTTCAAAATTTGTATTCTCACCAAAACAAGCTACATCAAACGTAAAATCCGCGATTGGAGATGCTTTAAAGGTAACTTCTAAAGTATCCTTGTCTGAAGGACATCCAAAGTTATTGTCGGTGGTAAGTATCAACAAAACACTTCCATTTGATACATCCGATGCTGAAGGTAAATAAAAGGTAGTTAGTAGATTATTCGAAGGACTAAATAATCCAGTACCATTAGAATTCCAAGTCTCGCCTGAAGATATTCCATTGACATTACCGTTTAGTTGCACAATTTCATTGTTACAAAAAGCAGTATCTACGCCTGCAAAAGCAATCGGAGGATTAATAAAGTGAACTCTCATTGAATCAGACTCAACAGGGCAAATTCCACCTGAAGTAGAAAATATAACATCAACAAATCCTGCTGCAGTATCCAAAGGATGAATATTATAAAAGGTATTTTGATTATTTGGACTAGGTATAGAACCAGCCCCAGTAGAAGTCCATGTGGTAGAGAATCCAGGAGAAACCGTTCCACTCAAAACGAAATTTGTTAAATTAGAACAAATTGAATCTGAAGATGTAATCGTTATTGATGGTTGATCTAAAATTGTAACTTGAACACTATCGGAAACTGCCAAACAACCACCGTTATTAGTAGAAGTAAGCGTTAATACAACCGAACCATTAGTAGTGTCGGAAGTACTAATTAAGTAATCAGTAATTAGGTCAAATTGCGATGCATCAAAAGCACCAGAACCACTTGTAGACCATTCTCCTGTTGAAGATGAACCGTTCACAATTCCTGATAAATTAACTTCTGTTGCTCCAGCACAAACAACTTGATCAGCTCCAGCAGTTACAGATGGTGGTTCTGTAAAATAAACAACTACTGTGTCCATATCATTAGGACAAGAGAAAAAACTTCCAGCTGAAGTAAGAAACAGCACAACACTATCATTGGCTAAATCTGTTGGTGAAGGCGTGTAAGTTGTATTTAAATTTCCTGCGTTACCAAATGCTCCTCCAAAACCACCTGTCCAAGAGGCCCCGGCTGCATATTGCACTGTCCCTGAAATAGGAAATGAAGAAATATTGTTTTTACAAAATGAATCATCACCAGCTGTTGTTACCACTGGACTCTGAATAAAATCAACTTTAAAAGTATCCACTACTGGGTCACAATTTCCGGTTGAAGACAATGTAAAAGTTAAAGTCCCTTGTGCATAATCACTTGTGCTTGGATTGTAAGATGTCGTTAAAGAAGTAGGACTATTTAATAGGCCGGTACCATTCAAAACTTCCCATATACCTGTAATCGTACCTCCCTCTACAGATCCTATTAAATCAATTTGAGGTTCACCGTTACAAAGAATGACATCTTCTCCCGCATCTACTATTACTTTTCGATTGAAAATAGATAAGTAGTGATACAAACAACCTCCAGTAGAAGTACCATTTATAATTCCCAAAGAGAATAAATCTGAGGTATTGGTGATAAAATTACTAGAACCTGAAGCAATCACTCCTGTTGGAATATTTACTTGTGCTCCCATCCATGCTCCTCCTGTTCCTGGTACCGGATTAAAATCTCCTGCAACGACTACCGTGTTGGATCCATTGACCAAAAAGTTACCCTCCGCACCAGCAGGACATAATAAATCTAATAAGAAACTATGTGAATTTGTTCTAGGAAAACTCACTTGATCTGAACCCGCACAATTAAGAGGAGGTAAAATAGCTTGCCCCAACTCACATCCATAACCAGACATGTGGGTTACATAAATATTTTTATCTGCTTGAATGTAGGTTAATTGCTCTGTAATACTGTATTGATAAGTATCTCCTTGATTAAGAATAACATTGGAAACAGTGATTCCATTGTCAACCGAAACTGACGTAAAATTTTTCGTTGCAACAATAAATGCTGATTCGTTAGAACCTGCATTCAAGAATCCTTTATTAACTATGTAATCAACTCCGATCACATCAGTTGGAACAATTTGGTCTCCCATTAAATCATAACATCCACCTCCACCTGAAGGATTTACAGAATCATCTGAAATCGTAACAGATACTTTTTTATCAGAGACAACTATTGAGCCTGCCAAGCTATTCCCTGCAACACTTGTGTTTTGAACAATATTTTCTACCGTGTAAGAATTACCTGCTTTAGGTAACAAAACTGAATAAGTAACATTTGCAGCATGGCCACCAACTGTTGCGCATCTTGGTGTAATATAAACTAGAGAACTGTCCTCTGTTGCAACAATGGTAAACTGTTGTTTAGGTTGAGTAACGACCCCATCACCATTTCTATCATTGGTCAGAAATTTATTATTCCATAAAGTTTGAAATGGTATAACAAATTCATATCCCATACCATTTTGACCCTTTAAAGAATATGTTTCCGCGTTGTTAGTATTAGGCTGATTTGATAAAAAGTCATAAACCGCGACAATTGGAAAATCAGATGTAATATTAAACCCAGTCCTTAAAACCGTACTGGCCGGTTTACTTTCCAATGAATCTACTAAGTGAGATACATATTTTGAAAAAAGTGAATTAGCTGGTACTGTAAATGTCGTATCAAAAGTTGATGCTGGCTGTCCTAATCTAATGGTAGTAGGATTATTGAAGGTAGAGAAATGAAATGCCATAGGGACATTGTCATAATGATCGGGAGTTACCCATGAAGCAGCAAACCAAAACACAGTATCCACTTGTGCGTTAACTTTGTTTAAAGAAAGCGTAACAAATGCTAGTAAAAGAACAATATGTTTTATAAATCTTTGCATACGACTAAGGTTTTTCTTCTGAATCTTTTTTCTTCTTCTCCTCCATCTGTTTTTTCATCTCATCCATGATGCTGTTGTTCAACTTCTCATCTTCTTCCTCTATTGACGGTCTATTAGGTGTAGTCACAAACGAAATAGCGATCTCATGTGTACCCGATTGATAGTTGCTGATTCCTCCCATGGAATAATCAAAAGCATAACCAATCGACAACCTGTCTTTCAGGTTGACACCCAAACAAACTCCTGCAGCGTTTTCTGTTCTGTATAAAGCACCTAACCAAAACTGTTTCTTATAGGTAACTTTTGTCATTACCGTCAATTGACTAGGAACCGGTTGTGTATTTTTTAACATCACGGATGGCTGAATCTCCCAAGGTTTTTTCCTGAATGCTAAATTGAATCCAGCAATAGCTGTATAATGTTTTTGAAAACTACTATTCAATGTCAAAGAAGGAGAATTGATTTCATTTCCCAAAGCACTTTGAACAGAACCCATTAAAAAGAATTTGCTAGAATATAAATGAAAACCTCCATTTACATCAAAACCATTAGCAGCTAAAATATTCCCAGTTAAAATATCATCTCCTTCATCTGCTAATTGCGCGTCATATAACCTAATTCTATATTGAACAAAACCAGGCTGAACACCAAATCCCAATTTGATCTTATCACCTAACTTAAAGTGTTGAGCATAATTAAGATAAAAACCAGTATTTTGGATTAAACCAACTTGATCTGAAATAATTGTTGCACCATAACCTGCCTTTCCACGGTTTTTAAAAGAGCCGTGATAACTACCCACAATTGACTTTGGTGCTCCTTCAAAACCTACCCATTGATTACGGTAACTTATGTTCGCTTCGTGAACATTTTTACTTCCCGCAATTGCAGGGTTATAATAATAACTGGTCATCATAAAATTCGAGAACACCAATTGCTGTTGTGCAGCAACTTTCATTGTCAAAAGACAAAGCAATAAAACTAATATGTAAATCTTGTTACTCTTCATTCTTTAAAACAAGTAAAGTACCTTTATAAGGTTCAGATGCTCCATCATTTAAGTTAATGACGTAAAAATAGGTGCCATCGGCAACTCTTTCACCATTATATTTTCCTGCCCATGGTTCTGGATATCCTTCTGAATAAAATAATTCCTGTCCCCATCTATTGTAAATAGCCACAGTTGCATTAGGATATAGTAAACTTAAGAACTCTAATTTCCATACATCATTTTTTCCGTCTCCATTAGGTGAGATAGCATTAGGTATTAACGTATTGATTTGAGTAGTAACAGTATTAATGGTAATCATTACACTAGCACTATCACTGCAACCAGATGCACTAGTCACATATTGCGTTACTGTGTAAGTACCGTTATCAAAGTAAACATTAATTGGATCTTGCGAAGTTGAAGAATTACCATCTCCGAAATCCCAAACATAAGAAACACTGTAAGAAGAAGTATCAATAAATTCAAAACTTGCACCAATATTCAATCCGTTACTTGTATTATAATAAAATCCAGCCCCAGGTCTTTCCGGTAAAGTAATTTCAATTTCAACTGAATCGACACAGCCGTTTGATGTGGTTACTATCTCTGTAATAGTGAACGTTCCTGTTTCATTCCAATCTAAAGAAGGATCTTCGATTATTTGGAAAGTCGAATCGTCAATTCTCCATTCGTAGCCCGTGATAGTGCCACTACTTGAACTTGATTGATCTTCAAAATCAATTGTCAAATCAGAACCTGAACATGTAGTAACATAATCAAAATCTACTGTAGGTAATCCAAATACCTCAACGATATCAGTTACTGTATCACTACATCCAACACTTGAAGTTACTACTAATGAAACATTGTAAACACCTGGTGCGCTGTAATCAATATCATTATTTGGCGTTGTAGAAATTTGAGAGTCTTCAAAATCCCATTCCCAATTAGTAATGGGACCAAAACCTGCTAATGAAAAGTCTTGGAAATTTGTTGTTACTCCAAAACAAACATCATCTGAGTCAAAGTTAGCTACTGGAGGCGCAACAAAACTAATTTGCACATTATCTGAAACAGCCATACATCCTCCATTATTGGTAGATGTTAAAGTTAAAATTAATCCTCCATTAGAAACCTCAGTTGCCGTTGGCGTGTAAGCCGCCATTAAATCAGTATTTGAAGCATCGTACAACCCAAGCCCTCCACTCCATTCACCTGTCGTAGTTGGTCCCGAAACAATACCTGACAAGTCTATACTTGGCTCATTGGTACATGCAGTAATTGTGGTTCCTGCATCTACAGAAGGTGAATTAGTAAAAATAACCTGAATGCTATCTTTTGCTTTACTGCAATTTCCATTACTTGTGCTTTCCAAATAAACATAGATACTTCCAATGTTTATATCTCCATTAGAAGGTTGATATGTTGGATTTAAACTCAAATTATTAGGAGAAAAAATTCCGTTTCCACTGGTTGTCCATTTACCTGTTGAAGCAGAACCTCCAACACTTCCTGAAAGGGAAACAGTAGGATTATTAGCACATACAGAAACCGAAACTGGGCCAGCATCCACAACAGGTGCTGTTGTAATACTAACAAACATCGTATCTGATTCATTGATGCAAATACCTCCATCCGTTGATGTCAATACAAGAGTTACGGTGCCAGCAGCAGTATCTCCCACAGAAGGGATATAAGTCGCATTTAATGTCGAATCATTAGGACTAAAAACACCTGAACCTAATGTTGTCCATTTTCCTTTAGTTGCTCCTCCAGAAATACTTCCATTCAAATTTACATTGGCATTATTTGCACAAACAGTTTGGTTAGCATTTGCATTAACAATTGGAGCTGCAGTCACTTCCAGAACAATAGTGTCCTTTTGTACTGGACACGGTCCAGTTGAAGTCAAAATAAGATGTACAGGACTAACAATTGTATCTAAGGGACTTGGAATGTATGTGTTTATTAAACTAGAGGTCGCATTGGCAAAACTTCCAAACCCTGTTCCACTCCAATAACCTGTTACAGATCCTCCACCAACAAAACCATTCACTGCAAGATCCGCATTACCACAAATAGTATCATCAGGACCTGCTGCAACGAAAGGATATGAATTAAATTCTGAATAATAAGCATAACTACTTCCAATACCATTTTGACCTGCCACGACACCAAGCCCAAAAACATCACCTGTATTAGTAACTTTATTGAATGAATTCACAGGAATATCCGTAGTATTAAAATAAAACAACCCAGCCATAAACGCTCCAGCTGTCCCAGGGACAGGTTGAAAAACTGCTGGATTAATGATACTCGCATTACCATTTAATTCAAACATCCCCTCAAAACCTGCTCTCACATAAAGCATTACCCCCAAAGAGTCTGAAGAAGACCTAGAGAAAACAGAACTATATGTACCTGCACAAAATAAATTAGGAACTTGTGCCATTCCAACGCTGCAGCCATTTCCTGACAAGTGTAAAACATATACTGGTTTTGAACTATGAATAAAATTCAAACTTTCTGAAACGTCAATCATTTTAGTTTCTCCCCAATTGATCACACTAGAAGTGGTTGTTGAATTAGTTATCGTAACAGTAGTATTATTCTGAGTAGCTAAAATGTATGCTTTTTCTCCTGTTAAAGTCGATTTTTGAATAATAAAATCTTTACCTGCGTAATCTACAGTAGTAATTTGATCTCCGCCAGGTGAAGAGCAACCTGCATTAGATAATGCTCCTTCAAAAACCGTAACCGCAACTGGTTTGTTTGATGAAATGATAGATCCTGCTAAACTAACTGCTCCTGTTGCATTAACATCTCTAGCTGAATATGTCTGACCTTTATTTAAGGTTACACTAAATGTAGTGTTCATTGAATGCCCCGTAATATTAGAACGTGGCGTAATTAAAACAGTAGTATTGTCTTCTGTCGCAACAATTTCTATACTTGCATTTGTTGCAGGAGAAACCACACTCGTAGCATAATTCTTTTGAAATGGTGTGTAGAACTCATTACCTATTCCTTTTTGTCCTTTTAATGAAAATACCGCTTTACTTGTATTTGAACGCAATTCATAAATTGCATTAATATTTTGAGTAGATGATATCTTCAGTCCATTATTGTTAGCAACATTTGCACTTGGACTTTCTATCAAACTGATAAAAGGTGTAAGATTGACGCTATCAACACTGTTTGCCGGAAGTGACACAGTTATAGGAGTAAAAGCACCGTTAGCAGGAATAGAAATAGTAACATTTGCCGGTTGATCCTGAGAAATAAGTCTTATATATATAGGGCTCTGTCCAACAGCAGAAGAAACATCGGGCGCAGCAAACCAAAACAAAGTATCTACTTGAGCAGACAACTTGAATGAAGTTAGCATTATTGCTACTAATATGGTGATTTTATTGTACAGGGTATTCTTATTATAGTTCTAACGTGCAAAATTAAACTGTTTACACAAATGCACAAGTTAATAATGACAAATAAAGCAAAAGAATACTTAAACGTTAATAAATGTGGAATATGTGGAAAACAATTTCTATATAAAGAAGTCAAAGTTTGGACTTATAATTTTACTTTTGAAAAAACTAAATCAACGACATGAAATTTTTTATTGACACAGCAAATTTAGAGCAAATCAAAGAAGCTCAAGACCTAGGTATTTTAGACGGTGTAACTACCAACCCCTCTCTAATGGCAAAAGAAGGGATCAAAGGAGATAAAAAAATCTTAAAACACTATGTTGACATCTGCAAAATAGTAGACGGAGATGTAAGTGCAGAGGTCATTGCAACTGACTTTAAAGGAATGATCAAAGAAGGTGAAAAACTAGCTAAATTGCATAAAAATATTGTAGTAAAAATCCCTATGATTCCTGAAGGCATAAAAGCTATTAAATATTTCTCAGACAAAGGCATTAGAACGAATTGTACATTAATATTCTCTGCTGGACAAGCATTGGTAGCCGCAAAAGCAGGTGCTACTTACGTTTCTCCATTCATTGGAAGACTTGATGACATTGGACACAACGGTATTAGCCTAATAGCTGAGATTGCAGAGCTATTTGATATTCATGGACTCGAAGCAGAAATAATAGCCGCAAGCATAAGGCATCCCCTTCATGTTACAGATGCAGCATTAGCAGGAGCCCATATAGCCACAATACCCTACAAGGTATTCAAACAAATGCTTAGTCATCCACTAACTGATATAGGAATAGAAAAATTCAATTCAGATTGGGAAAAAGCAAATAAATAAATCAAAACAAAAAATTACATGAATTAAATCTGAAATATCTGTTTTACCAACAAAATTAATAACATCATACTCCAATTTCTCTTTAAATTGTAGATATTTCTTTTTATCTTCTTTTGCTCCAATAATAACTATCTGGCAGTTATACTGTGCTTTTATTTTATTTATAAGCTTTGCGAATTTTCCAATATCCCAAGATTTAATAAGGTTTGATTCCC
>CAJYBK010000096.1 GCA_913064955.1 uncultured Flavobacteriales bacterium | reverse complement strand
GAAGCAAAGCCTGAGATCAAACAAGAGAAGGTAGATTCTACCATGAAAACGAAAGCCAATTACAATACAACAAGGAGTAACAAGAAATCAATCAAAGCTCCGGATAAAACAACAATTAAAAAGGAAACTTCAAAATCTGGAGGAACAAACGCTATAAAGCCTAATTTCAACACAATTTTGGAAAGAAAGAAAATGAGATAATTCAAGTAACTTATTGATATACTGAAATGAACGTTCTATGGACGTTCATTTTTTTTTGTGCAACAAATAAAATTTAAATATTTTAATACATATTCACTTTGTATTTTAAAAACTTATAGTATTTTTGCCATCCCAAATTAAGGGAAAAGATCTTTACATACGGAGAGGTGCCTGAGTGGCCGAAAGGACTTGTTTGCTAAATAAGCGTACCCCAAAAGGGTACCCAGGGTTCGAATCCCTGTCTCTCCGCATTTTATTGTTTTTTTGTAGTTGTATTCGAAAATTTATGTTTCCTTTGCAACCTCAATTAAAGTTCGGGGTGTAGCGTAGCCCGGTATCGCGCCTGCTTTGGGAGCAGGAGGTCGTCAGTTCGAATCTGGCCACCCCGACATCTGAACTTAGAAAGCCATTACATTTAGTTGTAGTGGCTTTTTTTTTGCCAAATATCAAATATGTGAGTTGATTCAAAAAGTAAAGGACTACTTGACTCTTTTCTTATTGTCTTTGTCTTTTACAAAAGCATCCCAACTTGAATATGATTTTTTAGATCCTCCGCTCCCACCACCTTGACCTGCTTGGAAATAGTGACATACCGCAGCTGCCAGTCCATCAGTAGCATCCAAGTATTTTGGTAATTCTTTAAAACTTAATAAAGTTTGCAGCATTCCTGCCACCTGCTCCTTACTAGCGTTACCACTGCCAGTAATTGATTGCTTAATCTTTTTAGGAGCATACTCTTCTACTGGTACATCACGGACTAAAACAGCAGCCATTGCTACTCCCTGTGCCCTACCCAATTTAAGCATGGATTGAACATTCTTACCAAAAAAAGGCGCCTCTACTGCAACTTCATCCGGAAGGTATTCTTTCATAAGGAAAGTTACTTTTTCGAAAATGGCTTTTAATTTTAGTTGATGGTTTTCTAATTTCGCTAGATGAATCACACCGGCATTGATTAAAGAAAGTTTTTTATCCTTAATACCAATCAAACCGTACCCCATCACATTAGTTCCTGGGTCTAATCCTAAAATTATTTTGTCAAATTCCTTCATTGATTACATTTGTAGAATAATAAAACCAAAGACTATAGAAAAGCCCAAAATATATAAATCATTATTCTTCCTCGTAAAAGTAGCAATTTTCTCGTTGGCGATATACTATGTCTATCAACAGTTTGATGAAAAGCATAATGAAAGTATTGCTTCATTTGTGAATTCCTGTTTAAGAAATGACAATGCCTTGCTTTATATATTTATTATTTTCTTACTTCAATTTACAAACTACGGACTTGAAAATCTCAAATGGAGACAATCCTTTCCAGAAATTAGAAAAGAAGGTGTGTTTAAAACCTGGAAAGCTGTCTATGCAGGTAATGCAATAGCCATATTTACTCCTGACAGGTTAGGTACTTTTATCGGTAGGTTCAGTTACCTTAAAAACTATTCAAAAACCAAAATTACATACACCACTTTTGTAGGTAATTATGCTCAATTAACTGCAACGCTGGCATTTTCAATTGCAGGATTGGTCTTAGCGTGGAATAATAACTATAATTTCAAATTCCCAAGTTTTCTTTCAGTTCCTACCCTACTGCTTGTATTTACTCCTATAACTATTTTAATGCTCTCCCTGTTTTACTACCAAGAAATTCTAACGAGCATTCTTCAAAAAGTTAAATGGAAATGGGCTGAAGAAATTGCTACCAAACTTGAGTTTGTTCAATCTTATAAAAACTTAGAACTCACTCTAATTCTGCTACTCGCATTTATGAGGTATTTTGTATTTGTTGGTCAGTTCTATTTAGCTGTCCAAATCTTTCAACTACCATTTGATTTTATTGAAACGCTCTCCTTTTGTGGCATCTTTTATCTCTTTTCCACCTTCATACCTTCTCCATTTATGGGTAACCTTGGCACAAGAGAAGCGGTTGGTGTTTTTCTTTTGAGTAATATTGATGGAGAACTAAGACTCATATCAGCCTCTTTATTAATTTGGTTAATCAATGTGGTCTTTCCTTCCGTACTTGGTGGATTCATTTTTCTTACCAAAAAAGGCAAGGCTCAATGAGTGTTTTATTTAGCATATTTATAGGGCTTTATAGCTTAATGATTATCGTGTTTATGATAGGATTTATCCATTCTATTTCAAAGAAAAAATCGGATAAAAAAAAGCAAACACACTTATCTATAATCATACCTTTTCATAATGAATTGGAAAACCTTCCAAAACTTATAGCGAGTTTAAATAAACTGGAGTATCCTAAAAACAAATTTGAAGTGATTTTAGTCAATGACTGCTCAACTGATGGATGTGAGGATTGGCTGGAGAAACATGACTCAGATTTCGTATTCAAGCATTTCATTATTAACCTCACAAAGAAAACAGGAAAAAAAACAGCAATTGAAAAGGGATTAATATTAGCTAGCAATGATAGAATTGTTACTACTGATGCAGATTGTACATTTCACCCTAATTGGCTAAATGAAATCAATAATGCAAAGGGGAAATTAGCGATTGGCATCACTTTAAAACAGTCCAATTCATTTGGATTACTCCATAAAATTCAAGAATGTGAATCAATGATGCTTGGAGGAATTACAATTGGATCTGCCTCCATTAAAATTCCTTTATTGGCGAGTGGAGCAAACCTTTCCTATCGCAAAAAGGATTTCGACAAAATAAAACCATACGAAGACAATAAACATATTGCTTCAGGTGATGATATGTTTCTTTTGGAATCAATGATCAAAAACAAAAAGAAAATAAGCGTCCGCTCTAATCATCCGGTTTTAACCCAAACCAAAGAGTCTTGGACTTCTTATATTCAGCAGACAACTAGATGGTCTGCCAAAACTTCAAACCTAGACATCAAAGGTCTTGGCCTTGTAGCTCTTATTACGATATTAGGAAATGTCTTTTGGCTAGCTACTTTAGTCTTTTGGATAATCACAGAAGAAAATATTTTCCTTACCTTGGCCGTAATAAAGTTTACAGTTGATTTTTTATTTTTATTTTTGACCTCATTAACTTTTAAGAGGTTGATTTTAATGATTTACACACCAATAATAGCACTCTTCTACCCCTTTTACTTGCTAGTATTGTCAAGTAAAGTGCTAACATATAAAGAGAATTGGTCTAGTAATGGCTAAGAAAAAAGAAGAAAATAGAAGCCTTTGGGGTGATGCATGGCGAAAATTGAGACAAAACAAACCTGCTATGGTTGGGTTGTTTATCATTTGTTTTGCCGTGGTGATTTCCGTTCTAGGAGCTAATATCAGACCAGATGGCACACCAGATGCAAACGACCAGCACTCTCCCATTGCTAAGTTGAAACCTGGTTCCGAGATTGACATGCTCTTGGTTAGAAAAAATGAAGAAGTTAATAAGTCTGGCTTCTTTGGCAAAATGTTCATGGGAGGTTCTGAGGTGGAATACAAAAAATATCCTTTTTTAAGTTATAACATCATCGGTTCCGAAGTTATTATTGAAGAATACTATAAACCAGGTCCGATGTCTTCTTATGAGCCATCTTATAAAAGTTACGCTTTGCCTGAGGTATTATATGCTTTGGATATCGAAAAAGACGTTAAATTTAATGACCTAGGAAATGGCACTATGGAAATTCATCTTTTGAATAAAGAAGTAATTACCAAATCAATTGATGAGATGAAAGCCGAAATTGAGACGAATCAAATTCAAAAACAAAGGTTTTTTCTCGGCACAGACAGGCACGGAAGGGATTTTTTAAGCCGTATCATGTCCGGAACCATTATTTCTCTTTCAGTAGGATTGATTTCTGTAATTATCTCTTTGGTAATTGGATTAATTATGGGTGCTCTTGCTGGATATTACAGAGGATGGGTGGATGAAGCAATCATGTTCGTGATTAATGTTATTTGGTCTATTCCTGCATTATTGCTAATAATATCCGTGACATTAGTTGTTGGTAAAGGGTTTACGACTGTATTTATGGCTGTAGGACTCATCATGTGGGTGGACCTTGCCAGATTAGTGAGAGGTCAAGTATTGAGTATCAGAGAGAAGGAATATATCGAAGCAGGAAGGGCTTTAGGATTTAATGACTTTAGAATTATCAGAAAGCACGTTTTACCAAATATTATCGGTCCAGTAATCGTACAAAGTGCCAACAATTTTGCTACAGCAATCCTTTTAGAAGCAGGTCTTAGTTTCCTTGGAATTGGAACAAAAATCCCAATGGCATCATGGGGCACAGTTATAACCACTCATCAAGGCTTTATTACCCAACCTGAATATAGTTTCTTAGCTATCATTCCAGGTATTTGCATTATCATATTAGTATTTGCATTTATGCTTCTTGGTAACGGCTTAAGAGATGCTTTTGATACAAAAGGAATTGAAGTTAATGTTTAATCCTTCCTTTAAGAAATAGCTAGTACCTTCGCGACCGATGTCAGATAAAAAGGAAATAAATTACAGATCACACATAGTTATTAAAGGTGCTAAAATGCACAATCTTAAAAACGTGGATGTTGCAATATCACGTAACAAGATGACTGTTGTAACCGGAATGTCTGGAAGTGGAAAATCAAGTTTAGCATTTGACACACTTTATGCTGAAGGACAAAGAAGATATGTAGAAAGCCTCAGTTCTTATGCTAGACAATTCCTAGGTAGATTAGAAAAACCAGATGTAGAAAGCATCAAAGGTATTTCCCCTGCAATTGCCATTGAGCAAAAAGTGAACACAAGTAATCCTAGATCTACTGTAGGTACTAGTACCGAAATCTATGATTTTTTAAAATTATTGTACGCTAGAATTGGTAAAACCATCTCTCCTATTTCAGGAAATGAAGTAAAGAAAAATCACACAGAAGACGCTTTAATATTTTTAAAAGATTTTGCTTCTGGCTCCAAAGGGTTAATTGTTGCACCAGTTAGAATACCAAAAGGTAGAACACCTAGTAAACAGATAGAACTTTTCATTGATCAAGGTTATAGCAGAGCATTTGTTGACAATGAAATCGTAAACTTGGACGAATTAGACGTTTCCAAAATTAAAGATAGAGATATCATCAACCTTGTTATTGACAGAATCAAGATATCTGAAGAAGAAGAAAATATAAGTAGAATTGCCGAAAGTATTGAAACCGCATTTTTGGAAAGTGACGGCACTTGTGACATAGTTGTTTATGACAAGGAAGGAATAGCCACTGAATCCTTTTCAAATCAATTTGAATTGGATGGGATTAAGTTTGAAGAACCAAGTATAAATTTCTTTGCTTTCAATAACCCAGTTGGAGCATGCCCTACTTGTGAAGGTTTTGGTAAAGTGATGGGTATTGACGCTGACTTGGTGATTCCGAATAAAAACCTTTCTATTTTTGAGGATGCTGTTGCCTGTTGGAGAGGAGAAACCATGTCACTATGGAAGAATGAGTTAATCATGAATGCAGAAGCTTTAGACTTTCCTATTCATAGACCTTACGTTGATTTAGATGATGCTCACAAAGAACTTCTATGGACTGGGGGTAAATCTTTTAGTGGACTAAATGCTTTTTTCAAATATCTAGAAACTCAAACATACAAAATTCAATATCGAGTGATGTTGAGCAGATATCGAGGTAGAACAGATTGTTATGATTGTGGAGGTTCTAAACTAAGGAAAGATGCTCACTATGTAAAAATAGGAGGTAAATCAATAGCTGAATTATCTGCAATGAGTATTGATCACGCAAAAGAATTTTTTGCAAAAGTAACTTTTGATGACAATGATATGATTGTTGCCAAAAGAATCTTAATAGAAATCAACTCTAGATTGGAATATTTAAGTGATGTGGGATTAGGTTATTTAACCTTAGACAGACCATCCAAGACTTTGTCTGGTGGAGAATCACAAAGAATCAACCTTGCCACAAGTATTGGAAGTAGTTTGGTGGGGTCTATGTACATCTTAGATGAGCCATCTATTGGATTACACCCAAGAGACACTCATCGATTATTAAAGGTCTTAAAAGCGCTTAGAGACCTAGGGAATACTGTTGTAATCGTAGAACACGAAGAAGAGGTGATGAGAGAAGCAGACGAAATCATTGACATGGGTCCATATGCTGGTACTCATGGAGGTGAAGTTGTATTTCAAGGTAATCATGACCAATTGATGAAGCAGGAAGTTAGTTTAACTGCTAAGTACCTCACAGGAAGAGAAAAAATAGAAATTCACACTAGAAGACGAGATTGGAGAAATAGTTTTGAAATTAAAGGTGCAAGAGAAAACAATTTAAAAAATATTGATGTCAAATTTCCATTAGAAGTATTGACAGTAGTTACAGGAGTAAGTGGGAGTGGTAAGTCCACTTTGGTGAAGCAAATTCTATATCCTGCTATTAAGAAAAACTACGGAGGAACAAGTATCAAAACTGGAGAATGTGATAATGTAGTTGGTGATTACAAACTTATTGAGGAGGTTGAGTTTGTAGACCAAAACCCAATCGGTAAAAGTTCACGTTCTAATCCTATCACCTATGTTAAAGCATTTGATGATATTAGGGAATTATTCTCTACACAACAGCTTAGTACCATTAACGGTTTCAAGCCAAAACACTTTAGTTTCAATGTTGAAGGAGGTCGTTGTGACGCTTGTGAAGGAGAAGGAGAAATAAAAGTATCTATGCAGTTTATGGCTGATGTTAGGCTTACATGTGAGTCTTGCAATGGACGAAAGTTTAAAGATGAGGTACTAGAAGTTAAGTTTGGCGATAAAAACATTTATGACATTCTAAATCTTACAGTAGAGGAAGCATTAGAGTTCTTCAAAAGCAATGAGCACAAATCTTGCAAGAAAATAATTGACAAAATCACTCCGCTTCAGGATGTTGGTTTAGGCTATGTAAAACTTGGACAATCTAGTAATACATTGTCTGGAGGTGAAGCACAAAGAATCAAGTTAGCCTCATTTTTATCTAAGAAAAATAGTTCTAAAAAGACATTATTTATTTTTGATGAACCTACAACTGGACTGCACTTTCACGATATAAAGAAATTATTGAAGGCACTTAATGCGTTAATTGAAATAGGTCATAGTGTTATTGTTATCGAGCACAATGCTGAGATAATTAAATGTGCTGATTGGATAATTGACTTAGGTCCGGAAGGTGGTGATACTGGAGGAAATTTAGTTTTTGAAGGAACTCCTGAAAATATCATTAAATGTAAAGAATCTTATACAGGTCTATTTTTGAAGAGCAAAATGGTGTAACTTTGGTTACATGAAGAATGTTACCATTTTTGGGTTTTGGATTCTAACCGTTGCTATCGGTAGTGTAATTTTTGGCTTTGTCATATCCTTTATTGATAGGTCATCTGCTAACTTGAGTGATTCTTTTGGTATTATTGCTATAAGTGCAATGCTTTCTTTTCTTTTTTCCATTCCTGCAGTTGTGGCTTTTCTAGTTGCCAACACTAAACTAAAAGATAAGCATCTTAACTCAGATTTATACCAAAGAAAAATGTACACCGTTCATCTTATAACCGGTGGAATTTACTTTTTTGTATCTCTTTTTACTATTATTTTACAAGGTGCAGATTTGATTGGAATATCAGTTCTCATTGGTCTCTTGTTAAGTTACCTGCCAGTAGGTATAATATGCTGGTATTTTGGATTTAAAAGAATAAAACCTACTGAAATCATCAACGAAGAAATTCTAGACAATCTTTAAAAATCTATACAAATGGCTGAATGTAAAAGTTGTGGAAATTACGTAGCAAAAGAAAATCAAATTTGCAACAAGTGCTATCAATCTGATGGTGACTGTGATGACCCTATCTCAAGTCACACGAAAAACAACACCACAGTTAGTTGCGAATGGCTGCTTCAAAACCTAAACAATAAACATCTTATTCTATTGGATGCAAGTCCTAAAAACAACAAATCAGGATTAACTAGTGATGTTAGCAATAAACACATTCCAAATTCGAGGTATTTTGATTTAGTGAATGATTTTAGTGATACTACCGCTGAATTTCCAAATACATTCCCTAGCACGGAACAGTTCAATGCAAATTGTCAAAAATTGGGCATCAATCAAGATAGTATTATAGTTGTATATGATAATCTAGGAATCTATACTAGTCCTCGCGTTTGGTGGATGTTCCAAACCATGGGGCATCAAGATGTATATGTGTTGGATGGAGGACTGCCTGAATGGATTCGAAACCAATATGCGACAGTTGATTTCCTCAGTGAATCCTCGGGTTTGGGTAATTTCAAAGGAGTGAAGAATACTTATAACATTAAAAGTTTTGAATTTATTCAGACTTTTGGTTTAGACGCTAGCATTCATCTTGTGGACGCTCGATCTAAGGGAAGATTTGAGGGAACTACTCCCGAACCAAGAGAAGGCCTTAAAAGTGGAGCAATTCCCTACTCTACTAATATTCCATTTCAAGAAGTACTCGATGGTGGAAAATTAAAATCAAAACAGCAACTAGCTGCTATTTTTAAAGACGTTATCAATAGAGATCATCCAATTGTGTTTTCTTGTGGATCTGGGCTAACAGCATGTGTTTTACTCTTGGCCGCAAAGCATATCGACATTGATGATGTAGCTATATACGATGGTTCTTGGACAGAATGGGCTACCAAGAATAATTTGACAAATTAGTTCTTGTGAATTCAGAAATACTTGACAATATTGAAATAGATGAGAACTTTGAATTTTTCTCTAGACCTGTAATTTTCACTACATGTATGTTGTTCTCTCCCTGGATTGGTGGCATTTTGTACTGTATCAATTTGAGTAAATCCAATCAACAAAACAAAATTATTGGAACCTATTTAACCATACTATTTTGCAACTTTTTTACAGCAGTTCCATTCTTTGGTTTTAAAATGACTATTTACAGTTTTGACCCTATTATACTCATTCACCATCTGTTAGTGGCCTTATTGATTGTCTTGCCTCTATGGAACAAACATTTTGAACACCTAAAATACAAAACTGTTTTGCCGATTTCTTTACTATTGATAATTTTAGTAGCACTCTGTATGTCCTTCATACTCAATTTAAGTATTCTTAAACAAGGTCTTTTTCTTACCTATGCTGTAATTATAAGACTACTCTATACTATAGTAAAAACTAAGGAAAAACCGATTCAGAGCAAAAGTTAAAGAAATAAACTAATCCTCTAACACCTCTATCTCAAAGATTACGGGTGTATACTTTGGCACAAGTCCTTGCTCAATGACACTCTCTCCAAATCCTAAATGAGATGGAACCAAAATCTTAGATTTTTGCCCTTTACACATATGAGTCAAAGCAATCTTCATTCCTTCGATAGTTTGTCCCTTTACACCCACTTTAAATTCATCATAATCGCCACTTTCTGTATTGTCATAAAATACTTTGCCATCAGGAAAATATCCTTTGTATTTTACTTTAACTAAATCACCATAAACTATTTTAGATAAGCAACTTGTATCTTCATAAATCATAAAAATACTATTATTATCATAAATGGTGTCTGAAGTTAATTTCCATTTATTTAAGATTTGTTCCATCACATCAAACTCTCTAGCTTCAGCCTCCATTTGCTCCAATAAAATTCTCTTGTTATACGATTTAGGGCTTTCAATATCTAACAATCTCATTGTTATTTTCATTTCCTTATCCTTTTGTAAAAAACTAGGAATATCCTTCTTTAGATAATGATTAAAAAACTTGTCAATGGATATATAAAACGTGACACTATCTCCTTTCATTAATTGCGCAAACCCTTCTTCTATCCCACCCTCAATAGAAGGTTTACCCAATACTATCAATTCCTTACCATCGTAAGTGCTATTTTTTGAATTGTAGAATACAGAATCATTTACTGTACTGTATTTCATGTAAACCGTCAAATAATCTCCTATAGCAGGTGTAGCGCCACTATCTGAAATATCATGATATTGATATTTTAAATCATTTTGAGTGTAATAAAACTCTGGTGTGCTAGAATCGCAACTTACGAGCATATAGAATATAAAAGCAACTATAATATACCTATACATCATCTACACTTATCAATTCCAATTTGTACAACACTGATGACAATGGCGGGATTTTATCATCATCACCCAAAAGGCCATGTGCCAAGTAATACGGTAGAATAACCCATGCTTTATCCCCTTCTCTCATGTAAGTCACCGCTTCATGTAAGCCTGATTCAACATTGTCCATTTCCACTAAAAAACTAGTTGGCTGATCACCTTTGGAAGTATAACAAAGCGTTGTATCTGCATCTAGTAGTCTTATTTCATAATCAAGAGTAACCACCTTTCCTTTTTCAGCATATTTACCAGTACCTTCTTCAAAAATATAGTATCGTATTCCAGTACCTGAAGTGATTGCAGGCCAATTGTTTCTCTTAACAAATTGATCAATCTTAAAAGACTCATCTTTTGCCCAACTTTGACTCATTTCAATACTTTGTTCGGTAGTAAACTCTGGATCCACCTGCTCAGGAACCACGGTATCAGGACGCTTTTCTTTGCAACTTAACACTCCTACAGTCAATAAAATGAATGATATTTTAACTATTCCAAAATTCATAAATCACTTTTTCAAATTTTTCAATTGTCTTTTCAAAACTATCAAAACTAACGCCTCCAGCAGCGTTCTTATGTCCTCCTCCAGAGAAATGAGCCCCACTGAATTCATTTACCGGAACATCTCCCTTACTTCTGAAAGACATCTTAACTTTATTTTCATCTCCTTTAATAAGGGCAGCCATCTTGACTCCTTCTAGACTCAAGGCATAGTTTACCAATCCTTCCGTACTTCCTTTCTTATTATCTAGTTGATCCAGTTCTTCTTTACTCAAGTATATAACAGCCACCGGTATATTTGGTAACACTTTTAATTTCTGACTCAACGAATAGCCTAACATTTTAAGCCTATCTAATGTATTTACATCAAATAAGTTTTCGTGAATCTCACTATGTATCAATCCTTTTCTCAATAGAGAAGCGGCAATCTCATGAGTTCTAGCATCTACCGAAGGAAATCTGAAAGAGCCACTATCTGTAATCAATCCAACATACATACCTTGCCCCATTACGGTATCTATCATTTGCTCATCACCTAAGTTGGTAATAAACTCATAAATCATCTGTGCGGTGCTACATACATTGGTATCCGAATACATCCAATCTGCAAAATCACCTGGATGTAAATGATGGTCGATCATCACTTTATAAGCATCTCCTTGGGCAATTAAATCACCCATCTCTCCCACTCTCTTTAAATCATTGTAATCCAACGAAAAAACAATAGAAGCGTTTTTGATTAATTGCTGACAGTTTTCTGAATCCGACTCATAGATATTAATTACATCTACTCCATTCATCCAGTTTAAGAACTTTGGAGAGGCATCTGGAAGAATAACACTCACTTCCTTACCTTTTGCTTTCAAATAGTGATACAATGACAAACTAGAACCTACCGCATCTCCATCCGGAGATTGATGGCTGGTGATAACAATACTTGATGCTGCTTTAAGTTTTTCCTCAATCAACTGAGTACGAGCAGCTAAATATAACAACAACTCTGTATAAACAGATAACTCTTCATTTTTACGGTCTAACAAAATACTTCTAATTTGCTCGCCAATCAAAGTTGATCCCGGCTCCCGAAATATCTTCAAACTTACTCCTAATTTATCAACCTTATCTTTAATATAAAAAATAACACTACTTTTACCTGTGCCCTCTAACCCTTCCATCGTTAAAAAAAACGCCTTCTTGCTATTTAACTCATTCGGTGCTTGGCTCATAACTTCCTCCTCCAACTACTACCATCTTTTGTATCTTCAATTGCAATCCCTTTTGCTTCTAATTCTTTACGCATCTCATCAGCTTGATCATATTTTTTATCTTGCTTTAACTGCCACCTCAACTGAACTTGCGATTCGATTTCATCATCCGACTCCT
>CAJYBK010000095.1 GCA_913064955.1 uncultured Flavobacteriales bacterium | reverse complement strand
ATAAAGAGTTGAAAAGTCAATTCTTGGTGTTAATGCAAGATGTTGAAGCCACAAAAGAAATCGCAGATTTGAATATAGATCGCTTGCATAAAACGTTAAAAGACCTAGAGAGCGAACGACAAAAAGCGGAATTAGCGAACAAAACAAAACAACTTTTTTTGGCTTCAGTAACCCATGAATTAAGAACGCCTCTCACTGCAATTCATGGTTTTGCTGACTTATTTGAGCAGGATAACTTGACAAATGACCAAAAGAGTAGTATTGAAATTATTAAAGAAGCAAGCTCTAGTTTACTCAACATTGTAAATGACTTACTTAATTATTCTAAAATTTCTGATGGTAAACTAACTTTTTATAATGAACCTTTTGATTTGTTTCCAGCGGTAAACAATGTTTTTGAGTTATTAAAGCAAAAAGCTCAGGAAAAGAGTATAGCTTTCATACTTGATTTTAGTATCGATAGAAATTTAAAAGTTTTTGGTGATAAGTTTAGATTAAAGCAGATACTCACTAATTTAATTTCTAATGCGATTAAATTCACTGAAAAAGGTGAAGTTAAAATTTCTGTATCAAGTTCAATGGGGAGTAATATTTTGTTCCGGGTTGAGGATACCGGAGTTGGGATAAAATCAGATAAGTTAAATAATGTTTTTGAGAGTTTTGTTCAGGCGGAAGATTCTACAAGTCATGAATATGGAGGTACAGGATTAGGGCTATCAATTGTTAAAGAATTAATCGAAATGCAAGGCGGTGAAATTACTGTCAAAAGTGAAATTAACAAAGGTTCTGTTTTTTCGTTTCAATTGAGTTTGCCAATTGTTGAAGTAGCTGTTGGTATAGTTGAGGACGAAAGCCAACAAGACTTTGATTTGTCAAGTGTTACTGTTCTTGCGGTAGAGGATAACCACCTGAATCAAATGCTGATTCAAAAATTATTAGGTAAAAAGTTAAAGCACTTGGATATTGCAGGTGATGGTGAAAGTGCTGTTGAGTTAACACTTAGTAAAAAGTATGATGTGATACTCATGGACCTTCAATTGCCAAAAATGAATGGACTTGATGCGTTGGTTGAAATTAGAAAAGGCAAATTAAATACAATGACACCTGTAGCGGTAATTACCGCAAATGTTTGGGAGGAGCAGTTAGATTTAATCAAAAAAAGTGGCGTAAAGACGATTATTCAAAAACCTTTCATAAAGAAGGACTTGTACTTTCAAATTTATTCCCTGTTTACAGAAAGAACCGAAGATTTAATTAATTTAAATTATTTGAACCAAATCTCAGGTGGAGATCATTTTTTCATTGAAGAAGTTTTGTCCACCTATCAAAATAATATTTTAGTCGATTTTGAAAAACTTAATACCGCAGTTGATTCAAAAAACATGGAAGAGTCAAGGACAATTGCACATAAAATGAAGTCTTCCTTCAAAATGTTAGATATTACAGAGGCTTGCAACATCTGTCGAGATATCGAAGATGCAAAAGTCGCAGGTGCCTCAGTAGACCTAATTAAGGTTTTGAAAAGTGTTATTGACAGGTCTTTGATGGAGTCTGCCCAATGGATTGAAAAACATAAAAACTAGTTTCCTTTAAAAACTATTTTTTTAGAATTCTCATTTGAACCAGGATAGATATTATTGTTGAGCTCTATATCAGCTAATCTATTAGAAGGGTCAATTACTATTTCTTCAATTTCAGATTTTGTACAGTTCAATGTAAGACTATAGGTAGGGTATACCCATGGCCAAGCCGATTCATTGGTTCTCTCAATTTGAAGTAAGTCTTCACCTTTAGAACCTCTCATAATTCTCATTGGTATGTAGTGCCATTTAAGAGATCCGTCTTTCATTTTAACCACCACATCTAAAGGCATTGGCATGTCACCAATTCTTTCAAGTGTAACTTCCGTTTTGCTTCCGTTTTCAGAAACATCAGTAATCGCGTAATCTATGGTGTTGGTCGTTTCCACAAACTGCTCAAAATACCAATCTAGTTCAAGTCCACTTTCTTTTTCCATGATTCTTTTGAAATCCAAAGGAGGGGGGTGTTTGAATCTCCATTCGTAATAGTATCTTTTCATACCTCTCATAAGTGTAGGCTCACCTACAATATATCCCAGTTGCATTAAGAATACCGCACCTTTAGAATAGGAGTTACTTCCATAAACCATATTTCTCTTATAGAAATCTGCGTGAGTAGTTAAAGGCTCTTGTTTATCAGTCTTTGCTAATCTGATATAACCCATATAGTTTCTTGATAAAGGATTAAGCGTATTTTTCTCATATAAGTAATCCAATGTCTTATATTGAGCAAACGTACAGAAACCTTCATCCATCCAAGAGTATTTAGCCTCATTAGTCGCAAGCAGGCCTTGAAACCAACTGTGGATTCCTTCGTGCATAGTAACGCTTACCAGTCCAGCAAAACTTCCATGAGCAGTGATTAAAGTACACATTGGGTATTCCATTCCACCATCGCCTCCTTGAATCACCGAATATTGCTTATATGGGTATACTCCAAATTCCTTATTTACAAATTCAAATCCTTTCTTAGCAATAGGCTGCAAATCTTTCCAATTGTCAACCAAAGTGTCTTTTATATAAATGAAGTGAACAATGGTTCCATTGTCTAGTGCAGTTGTGTCATGCGCGAAATCTGGATCTGCTGCCCATGCAAAGTCATGAACTTGTGGCGCGTTAAAGTGCCACGTTAATTTGTCACCTGACGGTGGCGAAAGTTTCTTGGCTTTGTTTTCATAGCCATGTCCTACTTCTTGAGGGTTTTGAACATAACCTGTTCCTCCTAAAACGTAATTCTTGTCTATTGTAATTTTTACATCAAACTCACCCCATATTCCATGAAATTCTCTTCCAATGTATGGGTTGGATGCCCAACCCTCTTTGTCGTATTCACACATTTTAGGATACCACTGTGTCATTGAGTAGTCCACTCCTTCAGAATTGTCTCTACCAGTTCTTCGTATTTGAATCGGAACTTGGCTTTCAAATTCCATTTCAAATGTAGTTTTCTTTCCAGGATAAATAGGTTTGTCCAATTTGACTTCTAAAATAGTCCCAACTACTTTGTAGTTGATGTTCTTGCCATCTCTTTTAAGAGATTTAATTTTGTGATAACCGATTTCAGAATCACTAAGTTTCGATATTCTATCTTCTACTCTTGGGTCCGGATCTTCAATTGTCCTAGATCTCACATCCATCATAGAGCCCGGCTGGAAAGCATTGTAGTATAAGTGATAAAACACACTTGTAAGTGTGTCGGGCGAATTATTGGTGTAGGTTAATTTTTGATGACCGGTGAATTGATGCTTGTTGACATCCATGTCAATAGCCATTTCATACTTTGCATGTTGTTGCCAATAACCCTTTTGAGCTGTGCATGAAGTACCAATTACGGTAAGAAGAAGTATAGACTGAATAAATTTCATGTAATATTATATAAATTGTTCTTTTTTTAAATCTAACCATTCCAATGTCGAATTGCAGAAAATGTCCTCTACAATACTTTCGTCAAAATTATGATCAGTAATGAATTTTCCTATTTCTAAATCACCTAACGGGAAAGGGTAATCGCTACCAAGGGTTACCTTCTTGGAACCTTGCATTTTAAGCACGTATTCCAACATAATAGGATCATGCGTGATACAATCTACCCAAAACTTCCCTAAATAATTACGTGGATTATTTGGATTGTCAATTGCCACTAAGTCCGGACGGCAATTAAAGCCATGCTCTATCCGTCCTATTGTTGCAAGGAATGAACCACTTGCGTGACAGAAATTTACTCTCAACTTTGGGAACTTATCGAATATTCCGCCAAATATCATTGAGCACATGGCTCTTGAAGTTTCAGCAGGCATTCCAACTAGCCAAGGAAGCCAATACTTTTCCATTGATGGTTTTCCCATCATATTCCATGGATGAACCAAAACAGCAAGTCCAAGTTTTTCGCAAGCTTCCCAAATAGGATAAAATTCTTCTTCGTTTAGGTTCTTGTCATTTATATTGGATCCAATTTGAATACCTACTAAACCAATTTCCTTTATTCTATGTAATTCTTTAACTGCTAACTCAGGATCTTGCATGGGCACAGTTCCTAGTCCAATGTAGTTTTTTGGATATTTAGCAACAATGGCCGCAATATCATCATTTAAGAATTCCGCTACTTCAAGCCCGTCTTTTGGCTTAGCAAAATATGCAAACAAGACTGGAATAGTGCAAATGACCTGAACTTGTGTGTCGAATTTTTCGTAATCTCCTATTCGAACATCTTCATTCCAACAGTTTTCCTCAATTTCTCTAAAAAATGTTTGTCCCTGCATCATTCTGGCGAAACCAGGTCGATGATGATCCAAGTGAATAAAACCACCATAACCAAATTTATTAGCCCATTTAGGCATTTCCTTCGGCATGATGTGAGTGTGCATGTCTATTTTAAGCATACTTAAAATTTCTTGATAATTATGTTAGCCGTAAATATAATCACTAAATGTGAATTTTATAAACTTTTAGTTCTTCCACCATCAACAGGCAAATTAACTCCATTAATATAACTTGCTGCCGGAGAGGCTAAAAAACAAATTCCATTTGCAATTTCATTAGCTTCCGCAAATCTTTTAGAAGGAACCTCTGAAGCCATAGCATGGGAAACTTCTTCTATGGATTTTCCAGTTTTTGCTGATTTGTTTTCGATTATTTGTTTTAATCTTACAGTGTTAGTTGCTCCAGGCAATACATTATTTACAGTGATGCCATAAGCCCCTAATTCATTTGCAAGTGTTTTAGCCCAGTTAGCAACAGCGCCTCTTATTGTATTAGATACACCTAATCCGTTAAGTGGTTGTTTGACAGAAGTTGAAATTACATTAATAATTCTACCATATCCATCTTCTTTCATCCCAGGCACGACTGCTTGTGCTAAAATTTGATTAGATACCAAGTGCATGTTAAAAGCGTGAATGAACTCATCTGTTTTGGCATCTATAGCTAGTCCGCCTGCAGGTCCTCCAGTATTGTTTACTAGGATGTGAATATTACCGAACTCTTCAATAAACTCTTCAACCTTAACTTTCAATTCTGGCGGGAAATTAAAGTCACCTTTTAGGTGGTAATGTTTTTGCCCTTTAGAAGTGTCCAAACTAGCATGTGCCGCTATCAATTTTTGCTCGTTTCTGGCTAGGAGGATAATATTTGCACCCAATTTAGCTAGGTTCTGGGCTGCAGCCAATCCTATACCTTGCGTACTGCCGCATACCAACGCTTTCTTTCCTTTTAAATCTAAATTCATGAAGTTTTATTTAGCAATTTCTTATTAAAATCATCGAGTTTCTTATGGGTTGTAAAGTACCGAAATTTAAATAAGTTATGCAACCCTATTTAAATGCAAATGAAATCAAAAATTGTGATGCTGATCTTTTGCTACTGACCGTTTATAATTTTCATTCTACCGCTTATAAAATTATTTTGGTCGAAATAGTTGTATTCTCGTTTAAAGTGTTCTAATTTTGTGGAAATTTAATACAACAATTATGAAAAGAAATTACTTTAAACTTTTAAGCTTTTTTGTAGCGACTTTATTACTTAGTAATACTGCTTTAGCGCAGATTACCTATAATGAAAGTTTTACAACAGGCGTTAATGGTTGGTCAACCAATTGGTCTGGCACAACTACACAGTCTTGTGACGGAAATTCTGCACGAAGAAATATTTGGACAACAGGTACTGCAGGGGCTTTTTTATCTCCTAATTTAGGAAATCATGGAGGTGCCGCAATGGCAATTTCTTTTGATTATAAGATTGTGGACTCTTCTGCTGCAACAGCACCAACAGCAGCAACGTTTGGAACTATTGAAGTTCAGTGGTCTACTTCAGCCGCAGGGCCTTGGACAACTGTGCATACAATAAATTCTGCTAATCACATTCCTGCTGCTACTTGCGCTAATGTTGTAGTTCCTGAATTTTGTGCTGCGGCTGGTGATTTTTACATGAGATTTAATTGTATTTACGGCACAGGTGATTACTATATTTATTTTGATAATATAGATGTAGTACCTGGTACTCCACAATGTGCAGCTCCAGCAAATCTTGTTGCGACAACATTTGATAATGTGAGTGCTACTTTTGATTGGGGTTCTGGATGTGGTGAGACAGGTTGGAACTTTGAGTTTGGAGCGGAAAATTTTATTCCAGGAACTGGAGACGAAATTTATGCTAGTACTGTTACTTCTCCTACAGAAACTGTAACTGGATTGACTCAAATTACTACTTACGATGCTTATGTCCAAGCTGATTGCGGTTCGGCATGGTTAGGTCCAGTAACAATTACGTCACTTCCAAACTGTTCTGCTCCTACTGGGTTAACATCTACAGTAATCTCACCTGATTCAACAAGCCTTACTTGGACTGCAGGTTCTACAGGAGAAACTGAATGGACTATTGCTTACGGACCTAGTCCTTTTATGCCTGGAGATTCCAATGCGACATTTGTTTCTGTTTTAACCGATCCAAATGACACAATTACTGGATTGATGCAAAATACAACATATGATTTTTATGTGTTAGGAAACTGTTCTGCTACAGATTCTAGTTTGTGGGTAGGTCCTGAGACAATTACTACACCATTGTTTTGTAACAATGTAAGTGGTTTATCGGCTACAACAGTTACAGATACTGCTTTCCTTTCTTGGACTGCTGGATCTAATGCTGAAACAATGTGGAATGTTGAATATGGTCCAGTTGGTTTTGAATTAGGTACAGGTACAATGTATTCTACTATGAATAATAATACAGATACTTTAGTTGGTTTATTAGGAAGTGCTTCTTACGATTTCTATGTTCAAGCAGCATGTGCTTCTGGAGATACTTCTTTGTTCACAGGTGCTGGTACATTTACAATGCCTTTAACGAACGATGAAGCTTGTGATGCAATTGAATTAGCGGTTGATAGCACAACTTGGTCATTTTCTTCGGTTGGTTCAACTGATGCAGGTGTTTTAACTGGTGAAAATAGTAGTACTTGGTTCTATTTTGTTCACCCTAATAGTAATGGTGTTTTTGCATCTTTATGTGGTAGTTCATTCGATACTAAATTATACGGATATACAAGAACAGATTGTGCAGATTATACAACTTTTACGCAAATTGCATATAACGATGATGATTGTGGTTTATCTTCTGCATTTGAGGTTTGTGGAGCTCCTGGTGATACTATCTTTTTGATGGTGACAGGATTTGGTGCTACAACAGTTGGAGAATTTAATATCAATGTTTCTGAGATTAACTTGGGTGCTGGTACAGATGGTGCCGCAATGGTTTGTGCTTTGGACTCTGTTGATTTGAATTCAGTTGCTACTGTTGCTGATCCTTCTGGTACTTGGTCTTTTGATTTAAACCCAAATACTATTGTAAACGATTCGTTATTCAATGCTTCAAGTGTTCCAGTTGGAACTCACATTGCTACTTATTATGTTGTTGCAGGTTGTGCAATGGATTCAGCTGTTGCAACTTTAACAGTTGTTGCTCCTGGTCAAACAGGAACTGCTGTATCTCCATTCACTATGTGTAATGCAGATAACGTATTCTTGCCAGATGGTCTTACAGGTTCTGTGGAAGCTGGGGGAACTTGGTCAGATGATTCAGGAACAGGGTTATTAGCTGGTCCAAATGGTAACGTTTTTGTTGCTAATGGTTTGCCAGTTGGAACTTACCCGTTCACTTATACTGTTGATAATGGTGTTTGTCCTGCTGCTTCAACTACAGTTACAGTTACTTTAACTACTTGTACTGAGGTTGTGGAAAATAATGTAGAATTCACTATTTACCCTAACCCAAATAACGGAATTTTCAATGTTACTTCTAATATTTCTGAAGTAGTTGAAATTACTGTAATGGATGTTCAAGGTAACGTAGTTTACAATAGCAAATTAAACATTACAGGAGGAACTCCTGAAGTGATTACTTTGGATAATGTAGAAACGGGAATGTATATTCTTAAAGTTGCTGCTCAAAGCAATGTTTCAACATCTTCATTTGTTGTAAAATAATTGAATAGATAATTATTGAGTAAGGCGCATCCAATTTTGGATGCGCCTTTTTTATGTTCAATATTTAGTAATGTTGCTTACTTTTGTTCTAGAAATTTAGTTGTATGATCGAGTTAGGGGATAAATTAATATCATTGGATATCTTTGAAAAGAAGTTTGTTTGTGATTTGACAGCATGTAAAGGTGCTTGTTGTGTCGAAGGAGATTCAGGAGCGCCATTAACCTATGATGAGATAGATATTATTGAAGATAATATCGAAGCAATTAAACCATATATGCGCCAGGAAGGGCTGGATGCAATTGCCAAAACAGGTGTTTTTTATATGGATGAAGATAATGAGCCAGTAACCACACTGGTTAATGAAAAGGAATGTGCTTTTGTGTACTTCGATGAGAATAACATTACTAAATGTGGAATAGAAAAAGCACATCAGGAAGGGAAATTGGATTTTAAAAAACCTATATCTTGCCATCTTTATCCAATCCGTGTGGCTAAATTAAGGACGTTTGTGGCTGTTAATTATAGTCAGTGGAATATTTGTCGCCCAGCTTGTCAATGCGGTGCTAAATTAGATGTCCCAGTCTATCGATTTCTTAAAGAACCAATAGAAAGAATGTGGGGAAGTGATTTTTTCAAAGAATTGGAGCTAGTAGCAAAAGAATTGGAAAAATAATTTCGTAGCCCAATGTGTTAATTGCTTTTAATTATTTCTGGGATCTTCTATTTGTAAACTGTCGTTAGCTGGCAAAATTGCTTCGGGCATATGAATAACCGGCAAATCCATTTTCTTTGGTCCTACAACGATTGCATTAGGAAAGTGATCTGAAATTTCATTTTTATATTGATAAGCAGAGGTCCTGTCGTAAAACCTGCCTGCGTATAAATAAATGTTAGGAGATTCGTAAGGGTCATCTAATTCAATATCGGGACTTATCTTTAGAATTTTATAACGAGCGTCTTTGATGATGTTTTTTTGTTGACTTACCGCTAATTGGATAGTATAGCCATAGAAATATGGTTTTTGACTTAATTCTTCTCCAATTTTGTCAATTCTTTCATCCTGGAAAACCTTAACTCTACCATCCATTCTAGTATAATCCAATTGCTTTAAAGAATCAATTTTACTTTCGTTGAGTTCAAGTTTGTTAGATGGAAAAAGCCTCCAGTTTTTACCTTTACTTATTGTGTCTTGAGCGCTAATGGAAAGTCCTATTAGTAAAACTATTATGGTATTTCTTAATTTGTTCTGCATCATATTGTGATTATACTTAGGCAAAAATAGTAGTTTTTCATTTCTAAGCGTGATTTTTTTATTTTCTGTTGACAGTTGTTCAAAATTCGTTCCTTTTTTCAAATATTAAGTTTCTATCACAACTCATGGAATTTGATGAAAATTACTCCTTTCCCCCCTTGTATCAGTCAGTTAATAAAAAATGTTAAAATTATTCTTATTTAGAATAAATATAAATTAAGGATTTTGATGACATTTTCATGACAAATTCATTTTAGAAATTGCTACGAATACTACATTTGTCATTGGTAAAAAAGCATTAAAAGCTTTAGTAAAGACGAAGAAAAATGAACATTCATTCAGTGAAAAAAGTTAGTATAATTTGTTTGTTATCAATGGTGTTTACCATGTTTGCTGGGTCTGCAGCGGCTCAGGACGGTAAGCAATTGTTTAAGGATAACTGTGCTTCATGTCATAAAATTGATAAGAAATCTACTGGTCCTGCTCTTATGGGAGCCAAAGGAAGGTGGGCAGAAGCAGGCGAAGAAGAGTTGATCTATGATTGGATTAATAATAGTGCTGCATTATTAGGGTCAGGAAAGTCAAAAAGAGCGGCTGCTATTTTTGCTGAATATAATAAGTCAGCAATGACTGCTTTTCCTAAGTTGACAGTAGAAGAGATTGACGCGATTTTAGAATATTCAAACACACCTCCACCACCGCCACCGCCAACTGGAAATGGCGATGTTGCAGACGCTGGAGGGTCAGGGTCTAAAGGAGGGGTTAAAATGTGGTTGCTTATTTTAGTAGTTACCTTGGTGATTGTCACTTTTGCTGCTTTAGGTGTTCGCAAGAAGATTGCATATGTTACAGCTGCTCAAAATGGCGAAGAGATTGATGAGGATAAATCAATGATGGATAAGTTAGGTTCTTGGATCTTGCGTAACTGGTTGTTCTCAGTAGTTATTTTTGTCGTGTTACTGTTTACAGGTTTGGCGGACGGGTTAACTAGGTTAGCTTCAATTGGAGTTTATGAAGATTATCAGCCTTCTCAAATGGTTGCTTACGATCATAGTTTGCATGCAGGCACAATGGAAATCGATTGTAGATATTGCCATAACTCAGTTGAGAAATCTAAACATGCAGGTTTGCCTACTACCAATGTTTGTATGAACTGTCATGCTATGGTGCATGAGACTAAAGCGGGAACTGGTAAAGAAGAAATTGCTAAGTTGCATACTGCAGCAGGTTATGATGCAGATAAAATGGCTTACAACTTGGATAAAAAAGGCAATGTGATTACAGGTGATCCAATTGTTTGGAATAAAGCACACAACTTACCTGATCACGTATTTTTCTCTCACAAACAACACGTAAATGTTGGTGGGGTTGATTGTATGCAGTGTCATGGTGATGTTAAGACTTATACATTAGGAAGAGTTTCTACATTAGAAGAAATAAACGCACTAGTTGATGATAACGCTGATTTAGGTTTGGTGAAATTGACAAAACCTCTATTGACTATGGGGTGGTGTATAGAGTGTCATGATAAAAAGCAAATTGAGGTAGGGCCAACAGCGTCTAATCCTTATTACCAAGAAATACATAATAGATTGACTTTGAGACCTGATGTTTATAAGAAAATCAAAGAAGATGGTGAAATCACTGTGAAAGAGTTAGGTGGATGGGAATGTGCTAAGTGTCACTATTAATTGAAGAACTGAATAATTTATTGAAACGATAAAATGAGTATTAATAAGACATACTGGAAGGGGTTGGATGAAAAAAGTCAATCACCGGAATTCAAAGTAAAGGCGAATAAAGAGTTTTCTGAAGATCTTCCTATTGAAGAGTTTGTAGGAGGCGATCAAGTAAACGATTTCCAAACCGGAAGAAGAGATTTTCTTAAATTCTTAGGTTTTGGAGTTGCTGCTGCTACATTAGCATCTTGTGAAACGCCTGTTATTAAGTCTATACCTTACATTAATAAGCCAGAAGAAATTACGCCAGGAGTTGCCAATTGGTATGCTTCAACTTTCTTTGATGGTAATGATTTTGCTAATATTTTAGTTAAAGCAAGAGAAGGAAGACCAATTTGGATTAAAGGTAATAAGGATTTCGGTTTAACTAAGGGAGGTCTTACTCCAAGAATAAACTCATCTGTTTTAAATCTTTATAATAGTGAAAGACTTCAAGGTGCTACAATTGATGGAAAAGAAAATACTTGGACAACAGTTGATGGTCTGATTACTTCAGAGTTGAAGGCAATTGCAGATGCAGGAGGTAAGATTAGAATTCTTTCGGGTACTGTTGCATCACCATCTACGCAATTGGCAATTGATGCTTTCAAAGCAAATTTGGGCGGAGATGTTGAATTAGTTCAATATGATGCTGTTTCTTATAGTGCAATTAGAAGTGCCAATGAAAAAACATTTGGTAATGCTATCATTCCTGATTATGATTTTTCAAAAGCAAAAAGTATTGTTAGTATAGATGCTGACTTTATATCTAACTGGATTTTCCCAACGAAATTCCAAACAGGGTATGCTAATACAAGAAAACCAGAGAATGGATGGATGTCTAGACATTTTCAGTTTGAGTCTGTAATGACATTAACTGGTGCTAACTCTGATTATAGAACAATGATAAAACCATCTCAAACAGGTTTAGTTGCTGCGGCAATTTTAAAACATGTTGGAGGTAAAGATTTAGGAGTTTCAATTCCTGAGGAAATAGATGCTGCTGCTCACAAAGCTGCAGAGTCATTAAAAGCAAATAAAGGTGAGTCTTTAGTGGTTTGTGGAACAAATGATGTTTCAGTTCAAACTGTCGTAAATGCAATCAATCAAGCCTTAGGTAACTATGGTAAGACAATCGATATTGCTAAACCACTTGATTTGAAGCAAGGTAACGATGCTAAAGTGGAAACTTTGGTTAACGATGTTATTGGTGGTAAAGTAAAAGGAATCATCTTCTACAATACTAACCCGGTTTATACTTTGCCAAACGGTGCAGAGTTTGGAGAGGCATTAAAAGGAATTGCAACTTCGGTTTCATTTTCTCAATTTGCTGATGAAACTGCTGCTAACTGTAAGTATGTATGTCCAGATCATAATTATTTGGAGTCTTGGAACGACTATAGTGTGAAAAGAGG
>CAJYBK010000094.1 GCA_913064955.1 uncultured Flavobacteriales bacterium | reverse complement strand
ACGTTCTTATTTTCAGTTATTTATGTCACATAGTTTCGAATAAAGTAATATAAAGTACACACTAACTTAGTTTTTTAGCCAAATTTTCAAAAACTTTCCTTGCTGAAGCGCCTGTATATAAAATAGAAAAAACAGCGTCTGCAATTGGTAAACTAACTTTATGTTCCCTGTTCAATTCATAAATACAAGAAGTGGCATAATACCCTTCTGCGATCATGTTCATTTCTTGCTGTATAGCTTTAACCGAATACCCTTTTCCTATCATATTACCAAAACTTCTATTTCTACTATGAGGCGAATAAGCAGTTACCAATAAATCTCCTAAGTAAGCTGACAGTTTAACATCTCTTTCTAATGGGTATACCACGTTAATAAACCGATCAATTTCTTGAATAGCATTACTCACTAAAACAGCCATAAAATTATCTCCGTAACCCAATCCGTGACTTATTCCTCCAGCAAGCGCATAAACATTTTTTAAAACAGCAGAAATTTCTGCGCCTACCACATCTTGACTGATTGTACAACTTATATATCTACAAGATAAAGCCCTTGAAACCAATTGCGCAAGTTTAGTGCGCTGTGATGCGATTGTCAAATAAGACAATCTTTCCATTGCCACTTCTTCAGCATGACAAGGACCGCAAATAATCGCGAAATCATCTAAGTTCAAACCAAATGAGTTCTGAAAATAGTCGGCAGGTATTTCATTGGTTTGGGGAATTATACCTTTTACTGCAGAAACTATTTTCTTTCCTTTAAGGTCCATCCCTTTAAATGTATCGTGAATAAATGCAGATGGGGTCGCAATAATTAAAATGTCAGCACAACCTATAACGTCTTTTAAATCGGTGCTTGGTTTTATATTATCAGAATCCAATTCAGCACCTGTTAAATATTTAGGGTTGTGACCATACTTCACTATGTGATGAACCTGTTCTTTGTCCCGCATCCACCAACCAATATCCATACAGTTATTACACAACATCTTTACAATAGCTGTAGCCCAACTACCCCCTCCAATAACTGCTATCTTAGTACTCATACATAAATGATTTAATTGCTAAATTACAATAATAATTACTTTTGTAAATATTACTTCATTACAGTGTAATATAAACCTCACATGAATACTAAATTCGCATTTAATACTATACTATGATTAAATCCTTTCTATTATTTACACTACTTTTTTCAATAAGCTTTTTTGGTTTTAGTCAAATAACCCAAACTATTAGAGGAACTGTAAAAGATAAAGACACCAAAACACCTTTAATTGGTGCTAATGTGGTAATTACATCTGTGGAACCTTTGCAAGGAGCCTCTGTTGATGTGTATGGAAACTTCACTATAACTGAAGTGAACATTGGAAGGATAGACCTCCAGATAAGTTATATAGGTTATGAAACAAAAACGTTGCCTAATATTGAATTATCATCCGGAAAGGAATTAATCCTAAATGTCGAACTTGAAGAGAGTATAGTGATGAAGGAGGTGGTTATAACAGGCGAGAAAGATAAGGTAGAAGCGCAAAATAAAATGACCTCCGTAAGCGCTAGGACTTTCTCTATAGATGAATCTATGCGCTATGCTGGATCTCTAAATGATGTAGCGCGTATGGCTCAAAACTTCGCTGGTGTTCAAGGTGCTGATGACAGTAGAAACGATATCGTCATTAGAGGAAATAGTCCAACTGGAGTTCTGTTTAGATTTGAAGATATAGACATACCCAACCCTAATCATTTTGCACTAAATGGTACTACCGGAGGACCAGTAAGTATTCTAAATAATAACGTACTAGATAATAGCGACTTCATGACTGGCGCTTTTCCTGCTGAATATGGCAACGCTCTTGCCGGTGTTTTTGATTTAAAAATGAGAGCAGGAAATAATCAAAAACATGAGTTTCTTGGACAATTTGGATTCAACGGGTTAGAATTTATGGCTGAAGGTCCTATCAGTAAAAAGAATTTTTCTTCCTATTTAATTAGTTATAGATATTCAACCCTCAAACTATTTCAACTAATGGGTATTAATTTTGGAACAGGCACATCAGTTCCTGATTATCAAGACCTTTCTATAAAACTTGATTTTCCTAATAAAAAAGGTAAAACATCCATTTGGGGTATTGGAGGTATTTCTGCTGTTACCTTCCTAGACAGCGAAAATGAAGAGCCTAACCTTTTTGCTGAGAATGGTGAAGACCTTATTTTCAATTCTAAAATCGGTGCTGCAGGGATATCGAACATCTACAGACTCAATAATCAATCATTTATCAAAACAAGTTTATCAATTGATGGCACATTCAATGAAATAAGCAACGATACATTAAACCCTTATTTAACAACCTATCATCCTAAGTACAGAAATACCACACTTGAAGGCAAGCAATCATTAAATTTTGTATACAGCAACAAACTGTCACCTAGACACCTTTTAAAAGTAGGTGTATACAATCAAAGGAGGTACTACAATTTAAGAGATAGTGTTCATTTTAGTTCAGACACTATTACCTTTCTCAATCAAACTTTTATAACTGAACCTTATTGGTATAATATAACAAACGACAAAGGAGCAACTTACTTTATACAACCTTTTGCACAGTGGCAATTTAGAATTAATGAAAAAACTACCCTAAACACTGGAATCCACAGTCAATTCTTTACATTGAATAATACCTACGCTATAGAGCCTAGGGCAGGAATTAAATACCAAATAGGCAAAAAAACATCCATTGCATTAGCATATGGTTTGCACAATCAATTAGCGCCCAATAGATTGTTTTTTAGACAATTAACAGATGATTCAGGAAACACCATAGTTGATTCCGAAGGTAATACTGTCATTCCTAACAGAGATCTAGAAATGACTCGAAGCAATCATTTTGTATTAGCATTAGATCAAAACATTGGACCTAATACCAGGTTAAAAATAGAAACCTACTATCAATTAATAGATAACGCCCCAGTACAAAACATAACCACATATTATAGTGTTTTAAATTACGGGGCTAATTATGACCTTATATTTCCAGATACCTTAATTAACAATGGAACTGGTCAAAACTATGGTGTAGAATTAACGTTAGAAAGATTTTTAAACAATGGTTTTTACTACTTGTTTACAGGGTCGTTATACCAATCTACCTACAAAGGAAGTGATGGCATAGAAAGAAACACAGCTTTTAATGGCAACTATACAAGTAACTTTCTTATCGGCAAAGAAATCGAACTTAACTCTAAACAAAAACAAACTAAAGCAAATAATAGACTTATTGTTGATGTTAAATTTACCTTAAATGGAGGACAAAGGTATATTCCTATAGACGAAGAAGAAAGCAGGGTTAATAATAGAGCTGTCTATGATTTTGACAATGCTTTTGACCCTCAATATGCTGATTATATGCGAATGGACCTTAAACTAGGTTATAAAAGAAATGGTAAAAAAATCACTCAAGAATGGAGTGTTAATCTCCAAAACTTGACAAATAGAAGGAACATATTTCAACAAGTATACAATGAAACAACCTTTAAGGTTGAAACAAGATATCAAACAGGGTTTTTACCTATTGTACAATATAAAATATTGTTTTAATATTGTTCTAAAATTATAACCATGAAAAAATCATTTATACTTATTTCCTCGATTACATGTTTAATCGCCTGCAGTTGCGAATCAACGCAGGAAAAAGACGCTAGCACGGATGAAAACAAAAAGGAAGAAATTGTTATTATTGAGTCGGGTACCGAAGAAGTGAATCAACTTCTTAAGTATTTACAATCTAAAGAAATTCAAATCGGCAAAACCACTTCTGCAGAACTTTCTGTTTTATTAGGCATGGATGAAAATGACTATTACATGAACGAAAAAATTGTTTTAGAAGACCATACTTTATACGTAACATTTACCATCTCTGAGAAGGTTGTTTCTAAAATAAGTTACGCAACCCTCAGCAACAGCACCAAAGACTTTAGTTATATAGATAAAATGGTAGAAAACCATTTCGGAACACCACAAAATATTGAGTTTCTAAGTAACGATTCTTTGCTAAACAACTCTTTAAGAAACTGGTCAGTTGATAGTTTGACTGTTGAATACAAAACATTCTCTGGTCTTAATAGCGGTTATGAACTTATTATTCAATAAATAGTCATCCTTTTATTAAATAGTTTGGTCGTAAAAAATATTCCATTGAACACTTAATAAACTATTCCTAGATAAAACGTTAATTTTTATAGACAAATACATTATATTTGCCGTCAGAAATTATAATTTTACTATAGTTATTTAGTTTTAATTCTAAAGAAAATTATAATATTTTTGTACTTGAAAATAATTAATAAATAAAAAGAAAAACAAATGAAAAATTTTAAAGTATTTACTGTTGCCGCTTTAATGGCAGGTGCTGCTATATCTTTCACATCATGTGGTGGTGGTGGTGCTGACACTGAAGAAAAAGCTGAAGAGATCAAATTAGAAGATGGAAAAGGTTATGTTAAACAACTTATTTCAGCAATTGAATCAGGTGATATCAAAGTGGATAAATCAACTAAAAAAGACATCACTAAATATTTCAAATTCGAAGATAGTAGTGATGAGTACCTAAGTACAGATGAAAACTTTAAAGGATATAGATTGGATAGAAGTTTTACGATCAATGAAGAAGTATTAAACTCTGTTTCATACAATACTTTCTATGATGATGACGCTAAAGATGCTGCTAAAAAAGATTCTAAAGAAGTATTAGAATACTTGAAAGAAACTTTAGGAAAAACTGAAAGTTCAGGAGATTCTTACTTCAAATGGGAAAAAAGTAAATATGAAATTTCATATAATATCTTTGATGATGGTTATTCTCTTTATGTAAAGTCTTTTATTGAGCCTGTTTATGAAGACATCGAAGATGATTATTCATTAGATGGTGAGTGTGCACCTGATTTCTATGCTTTAAGAGATGATTTAGTAAATAAATTAGTAAATAACATTGCTAATGGTAAAATTGCTATCGGTAAAACAACTAAAGAAGAAATGGCTACTTTAACTGGAGATGGAAATGACTTTAACTATGACTATAAAGGAATGAATGTTTCTGGATATTATTCTTATGAAGAAGGAGCTTTATCTTCAATTTCTTTAAACTATTTTTATAACTGTGAATCTGCAATGAACTTATTATCATTAGATAAATCAGAATTAGGAACTGATATTTCAGCAGCTTTAAATGTAGATGGTGAAAAAGATGGTACTGGTGAAAATGCTGGTGTTACTTGGAAAGTTGGTTCTCAAGAATTTAGACAATCTAATTTTAATGATGGATATGCATTCCACTTAGATTAATCACATATTAATTTTCAATAAAAAAGGCGATTCAAATTGAATCGCCTTTTTTTGTTCCTAAACTAACCTGGATTTAACTTCTTCAAAACAGATCTTAAACCATTCTGTATAATTCTCAGGATGCTTATTCATATCTTTTACCAACCATTCAAGGTCTACATACTTATAATCCATCACCTCTTCCTTGTTAAAGTCTATCGGACCTTCGTAAGTGCCAAACATTACATGATCCAATTCATGCTCTGTTAATTCATTGTCTAATTTACTTTTATAAATAAAGTCAAACTGCTTTTCCAAATCACAAACAAAACCCATTTCTTCTTGTAGACGTCTTTTCCCCGCTTCTAAATGTGTTTCTCCATCGCGTGGGTGGCTACAGCATGTATTAGTCCACAAACCGCCTGAGTGATACTTAGACAACGCTCTTCTTTGTAATAAAAATTCACCTTTCTTATTAAACACAAAAACAGAAAACGCACGATGCAGCAATGCCTTTTCATGTGCTTCCATCTTTTCCATCAATCCAATCTTGTTGTCCTTTTCGTCCACAAGGATTACATATTCTCTAGTATCTTTTTTAAGCATTCTTTCTAAGTCTTTGAGTTCTATTTGCTATTTCCCATGCTGTGTAGAAGATAAGTTTAGCTGTCCTCTCCAATTTTGGAAAAAGAATTTTTTCTACATCATCAGTTGGTTTATGATAATCCTCGTGTACACCACTGAAGTAAAAAATCACTGGAATATTGTGTTTTGCAAAATTGTAATGATCTGAACGGTAGTAAAAATGATTTGGGTCACTTTCTTTATTGTAGGTATAATCCAACTCCAAATTTATTAACTGTTCATTAACTTTCTCTGAGATTGTATGCAAGTCTTTACTTATTCTATCAGCCCCTATCAAATAAACATAGTTGTCATTAATATGTAAACTATCCTTTCTTCCAATCATATCTATATTTAAGTCAACAACAGTGTTCTCTACTGGATAAACAGGGTTTTGAGAATAATAATCTGACCCCAGTAAACCTTTCTCTTCACCTGAAACAGTCATAAACAACATACTTCTTCTAGGTCCATGCCCTTCTTTTTTTGCTATTGCAAATGCTTGCGCTATCTCTAATAAAGATACCGTTCCACTTCCATCATCATCTGCCCCATTACAAATTTCTCCATTATCATAACCAATGTGATCATAGTGTGCCGTGATCACGACAATTTCATCTTTTAAATCTGTACCCGGAATAAATCCTAGTACATTTTCTGAAGCTAATACTTGCGTGGTTTTAATATCAATTGTAGCCTTCTTATCAAGAAAAGATGACTCAATTTTTTCAATATCAATAACCTTGTTTAGAGACTCCCTCGAAAGATAAATATTAGGTACTGTCTTTTTGTATTGTTGATTACCCTTGCTATGTAATTGCATTCTAGGATTTTCAATAAATACTCTAATTTGATCCACTTTGTCGGTGAAATCTTCCTGAATAGTAAACATAGCGCATGCACCATGATCGGCTGCGGCTTGAACCTTATTCCTCCAATTTGCCCAACTAAAATCAATTTCAGGTTTACCTTCAGGTATTCCTTCCTTTACCAAAACAATCTTACCGTTTACATCCAGTCCATTGTAATCTGAAATTCCTTCTTGATCTATTCCATAACCAATGTATATAATATCTCTGTTTTTAAAAACGGTATCACCTATGTTTCCTAGATAGTAGTAATCCTCCAAAAAAGTTAATTCTTTTTCATCAATTATTAACTTTACTTTACTTGGGTCCTTAACATCCACAGGAAAAGATTGCTGGTATCCATTTATTCCCATTCCTGGCTCTAATCCATTTTCCTTGAAGCTGTTCTCAATATAAGCAGCGGCCTTTTTTTGACCAGGCATTGCCGTTTCTCTACCTTCATACTCATCTGAAGCAATGATCGTTAGATGTCCCCTTAATTCCTCTGCAGTTATGGTATTAGCATATTTTACCGCAATATCATCTCCTAGTGCTTCTAATTGCGCAAAATCACGCTTCTTAAAAATAGAGCAGGAAACAATTAAAACAACACTAGATAAAATTATTATACTTTTCATTTAATTTAACTTAACAACAAGCAATTTTATTGACACGTCTTTCGTGTCTTCCTCCTTCAAAAGCATTGGCTAAAAATACTTTAACAATAGCCAATGCTTTTTGTTCAGATACGAATCTAGCCGGCAAGGATAAAACATTTGCATTATTATGTAATCTAGCTAATTCCGCTATCTCTTCCTCCCAACAAAGTGCCGCTCTAATACCTTGATGTTTATTAGCAGCCATGCTTATACCATTACCACTACCACAAATTAAAATTCCTAATTCATTCTGACCGCTTTCGATACTCTCACAAGTAGGATGTGCAAAATCAGGATAATCAACGCTATCATTGGAAAAACATCCAAAATCTTCTATGTGATGTTCTTCGTTTTGTAGTAATTCAATTATCTTTGTTTTTAGTTCAAATCCTGCATGATCACAACCAATTGCTATTTTCATAATAATGTCTGTTTTAGTAATTTTTTACAAAGAAATGATATTAACAGTTAATAGTAAAAACTATGTTAATAATTGTTTAATTAAAATGATAAGTAAGTCTTGGATTATTCACTATTATTTCCAAACCAAATTAATTATTCCTCCTGCAAGAAAGTTAGCCTAAAGTTTAACACACAATTATGCATAGGTTGTTGACAAAACTATGGTCTAATTATTGGAAAAGATATTAAACAATTGTAAAAATTAACTCAATTGTAATTTTGTTAACTATTAAACATTAATTTTACAATCAAGGAGTTACAATAAAAACCATTGTTAGTTAATTGTTATTAAGTATTCATTAAACGTTATTGAAAGTAAATTGATAAAAATATTTCAACCATATCAACAAGCCATTAATAGTAGTAAACTCTTTCTTTTTTTAAAAATAAATTTTCTGTTACTAATATATATTGTTCATATCCCTTCTTTACAAGCTCAAAAAGAAAATATTGATCCAAATGGCTACAATGTATTTTATTACGAAAATGGAAATAAAAGCAGTGAAGGAACTTTAGAAAATGGAAAACCAAATGGGTATTGGAAAACTTACTTTGAAACTGGGGTATTAAAAACCGAAGGTAACAGAGTGAAATTTCAATTGGATAGTATTTGGAAATTTTACAATGCAAAAAGTTTATTGGTTAATACCATTTATTATTCCAATGGTTTTAAAAATGGTTTATCAGAATTTTATGATAGCGCGCAGAATCTTATAGAATCTGTAAACTACATTAATAATTTAAAATCAGGTGAAGCAAAAAAGTTTTATCATTCTGGTCAGTTAAGAATTTTAGAATATTATCAAAATGATAAACTAGAAGGAGTGAGTTATGAGTATGATTCAACTGGAACTATTATTACTATAAGAGAATACACCGGTGGATTTTTGAGAAAAGAAGAACGAATCAATAGATTTGATAGCGAAGGAAAAAAGGACGGAATTTGGAAAGAATTTTATGACAACGGAAAAGTCAAATGGGAAGGTAAATATACTGGTGGTGAATTAAATGGTATTGTAAAAGAATACAATGCAAAAGGTGGTTTAAAAACCATGGAAAAATATGAAAAAGGAGAATTAAATGTAGACAGTGAGGAGGTTGTTTTCTTTGAACTTGAAAAAAAAATACGACCTGATGGTAGTATGTTAGTAGGGGGTTATAACAATAATCAAAAACAAGGAATTTTTAGAGAATACGATAGTACAGGGAGTTTAATTGCATCCTATGAATATAAAAATGATTTGATTCTAGCAGAAGGAATGTTAGATACTGCTGGAGCGAAAGTTGGTCCTTGGAAGTATTACTATGAATCTGGTGAATTAAAAGCTGTAGGGGAGTATGTTGGTGGAATGGAGGATAAAGAGTGGATATACTATTTTAAAAATGGGAATATACAACAGAAAGGAACTTATTTAAATGGTGTGCCTCATGGTTCATGGAAGTGGTATTATGAAAATAAGCAATTACATAGAGAAGAATATTTTAGAAGAGGTAAGGAAGATGGGGAAGTAGTTGAGTATGATACTATCGGAAATATACTTACGAGAGGTGAATTTATAGATGGTATTCAGGATGGAAAGTGGTTTTACAATGTAAATGATCACACAGAGGAAGGTGAATTCAGAGATGATATGCGCCATGGTGAATGGATATACAAATATCAAGATGGTACGCCTGCGTTTAAAGGAGAGTACTTTAATGGACTTCCGATGGGAAAGCATAAATATTATTACCCCAATGGTAAAATTCAATGGGAGGGTAAATATGATAATGGAATGAGAGAAGGAGAGTGGAAAAAGTATACAGAGGAAGGAGCACCATCAATGCAAATAATATACAAAAGAGGTGAAGAATATAAAATTAATGGTATTAAGATAAAACAGTTTGAACTCTAATATAATTACATATTTTCAGACTTTTTTTAAGGAATGTAGTAAAGCTACATTAATAGTAGATAGTGATCAAATGCTGGTTATTGATGCTAATAATGCCATGTTAAGGTTATATGAAATTGAAAAATTAGAGGACTACATTGGTAAATCATTTTTTCATATTTCACCTTGTGATTATCAACAATTTCCAAAAGAAAAAATTAAAGCAATTACAGGTCAGATTTTAGAAAGTGGTAATTATACTTTTGCTATTCCTGCAAAAACAGTTAAAAACAATGATTTCTTTGCAGATATAGATATTTCGGTTTGTACTCTAGGCGAGGATCAGTTTTTTATAATTACGATTATAGATGGTAAAGAACACCAATCGAATAGACAGGAATTAGAACAAACTAAAGAAACATATAAATCCATATATAATAAACTACCAAACGGTGTAGTAACCCATAGTGATAAGATAATAAGAAGTTGTAACGACACTTTTTTATCATATCGCGATCAAGGAAGAAAAGATATTTATGGAACCAATTTTATTGATTTATTTCATCCTGAGGATAAGGAATTAATAGTTGAACATCTTAAGAACCCGATCAAAGGCAAAGTAATTATTGTAAGGGGTTTAAAAAATGGAGATCCATGGCATAAATTTACTTTAGAGTCTTTTCAAGAGAAATTTTTTGATGCAGAAGTTATTGTATCATTTATTTCAGATTATCAACTACAAGAAGATTTAGCAAAAGAACAACTAAGAGCAAATTTAGCAAGTGAAGCAAATGCTCTTTTAGAAAGAGAAATCAGTAAACATAAAAAAACAAGAATTGCATTAGAGCAATCTCAAGAAATTAGTAAAAGTGTTTTTAATAGTTCTATTGATACAATTATTTCCACTAATTTGAATAATGAAATTAGCGAATTGAGCCCTTCGGCTTGCTATACATTTGGTTATGAAATGAGTGAAATGCTTGGAATGAAGAGTACTGAGTTATACGCAGAAGAAAAGCAATTTAAAGCTATTGAAAAGCAATTAAAGAGTTCTGGTTTTTATGTTGGCGAGATTTTAAATAAAAAGAAAGATGGTACTGTTTTTACATCATTTCTTTCATGTGCCGAAATGAAAAACACAAAAGGCCATCTAATCGGTTTTATGGGTATTTCTAGAGATATTACTGATATTAAAAAAGCAGAATTAGAGCTAGTTGAAAGTGAACAAAAATATAGAGATCTATTTGTAAACCTGAGTGATGCTGTAATTGTCGTTGATTCAAATAATATTATTTTAGAATTAAATAGAGCAGCCCAAAGTTTATTTCAAATAGAAGATACTAAACCGAAAAATTTATTGGATTTTGTATTTGAAGAAGATCGTGACTATGTATTCAAGAAAAGTAAAGAATTTAGAAAGAAAGGTAATATCGTAAATGTTGAGTTTAGAATCACAACAAAAAATGGTCATATAAGAAACGTGAACTTATCGAGTTCGGCAATTTATCATGGTCAGGAATTTATAGGAAGTAGGGATATAATTAGAGATATAACAGAACAAAAAGAAGCTGAATACAACTTAAATAAATCTATAAAAGAGAAAGAAGTATTATTAAAAGAGGTTCACCACAGGGTTAAAAATAACCTACAAGTAATATCCAGTATACTAAATCTCCAATCTTCTTATGTAAAAGATCCAAACACTTTAACTATTTTGAGAGAGAGCCAAAATAGGGTAAAATCAATGTCATTTATTCACGAAAGTTTGTATAGATCTAAAGATTTTTCAGAAGTTAACTTCTCGGATTATATCAATAATTTAATAAATAACATTATTCATTCTTTTCATTTATCAGAAAATACAGTTCAATTAATCACAGATTTAGGAGCAGTTAATTTAAACTTAGATCAAGCGATTCCTTGTGGTTTAATTGTAAATGAATTATTGACTAATGCCATGAAATATGCCTATCAAGATGTCGAAAACCCTGAACTTTTTGTTAGCATTGCGCAGCATAAAAACAACATAGAATTAAGAATTGAAGATAATGGTATAGGATTACCTAAAGGTTTTAAAATTGATGAAGCAGATTCCTTAGGCTTACAATTAGTTCAGACTTTACTAGAACAAATTGATGGAACATTAGACCTTAAAGTTAAAAATGGAACAAAATATTTTAATTTTACAATATCAAATGTTAGTACCAACTGTTCGTCTTCTACACTTATTACCATCAGAAATAATAAAGAACCTGATTTTACTTTTACGTTATCCATTAATTCATCTCCTTCAATTTATGTTTTAGGAGGAAGCCCGTTGGCGGACATATATCACGGAGATATAACTACAACAGATATTAACGGAACTTATTTTGGTGTTGTTGAAGAGGGGTCTTCAATATCCAGAAGATTTATTATTTCTAATATAGGTAGTTGCGCTCTAAATATACTATCTGCAACAAGTTCAAATGGAGATTTTGTAGTTACAAGCCCATATACTATTCCTTTTAATGGAATAGATTCTTATTCTTATATTGTTATTGACGTTACGTTTACTGGGCCTTTAGCAGGAGTGGGTGCGCAAACATCTACCATTAGTATTGGAAATAATGATACTTCACCTATTGATTTTGAGTTTAATGTAAGTGCGGAAATGTTTGACTTTA
>CAJYBK010000093.1 GCA_913064955.1 uncultured Flavobacteriales bacterium | reverse complement strand
TCAAGTTTATCTGCAAGATTTCAATACCCTGATTTCCTTGATATACAGTTAGAATCATTCCGTAAGTTCTTTCAGTTGGAAACAACACCTGAAAATAAAAACGAAGAAGGCCTACACCGGGTTTTCTCAGAAAATTTTCCAATTACCGATACAAGAAATCAATTCGTATTGGAGTTTTTAGATTATTTTATCGATCCACCAAGATATACAATTGAAGAGTGTATCGATCGTGGATTAACATACAGTGTGCCACTTAAGGCTAAACTTAAATTGTATTTTACCGATCCCGAGCATGAGGATTTTGAAACAATCGTACAGGATGTTTATTGAGGAACTATTCCTTATATGACTCCTAAAGGTTCTTTCGTAGTAAACGGAGCAGAACGTGTAATCGTTTCTCAATTGCACCGTTCACCTGGTGTGTTTTTTGGACAATCTTTCCATGCTAACGGAACCAAATTATATTCTGCAAGAGTTATTCCTTTCAAAGGATCTTGGATTGAGTTTGCTACGGATATCAATAGCGTAATGTATGCTTACATTGATCGTAAGAAAAAACTTCCAGTTACTACGCTTTTTAGAGCGATAGGATTTGAAAGTGATAAAGACATTTTAGAGATCTTTGGTCTCGCAGACGAAATGAAAGTTAGTAAAGCAGGTTTGAAAAAAGCTGTTGGTAGAAAACTTGCTGCACGTGTTCTTAAGACATGGGTGGAAGATTTCGTTGATGAAGATACAGGAGAAGTTGTATCTATCGAAAGAAATGAAGTTTTAATTGACCGTGAAACGGAAATTGAAACTGAACATTTAGAATTAATTTTAGATGCTGGTGTTAAATCCATCATTTTGCATAAAGAAGATGTAAACGCTGCTGATTTTGCTATTATTTATAATACACTTCAGAAAGATACATCTAATTCAGAAAAAGAAGCAGTAGAGTTTATCTATAGATTGCTTCGTAATGCTGAGCCACCAGATGAAGATACTGCAAGAGGTGTAATTGATAAATTATTCTTCTCTGAGCAACGTTATGATCTTGGTGAAGTAGGTCGTTACAGAATTAACAAGAAATTAAAATTGGATGAATCATTTGATCAACGAGTGTTGACTAAGAATGATATTATTTCAATTGTTAAGTATTTGATCGAATTAATTAACTCTAAAACAGATGTTGATGATATTGATCACTTGAGTAATAGACGTGTTAGAACAGTAGGAGAGCAAATGCATTCTCAATTTGGTGTTGGTTTAGCTAGAATGGCTAGAACAATCAGAGAGAGAATGAATGTTAGAGATAACGAGGTGTTTACACCAATTGATTTGATCAATGCTAAAACATTATCTTCTGTAATTAATTCTTTCTTCGGTACTAACCAGTTATCTCAGTTTATGGATCAAACGAATCCATTAGCGGAGGTTACTCATAAAAGAAGATTGTCTGCACTTGGGCCTGGTGGTTTATCCAGAGAAAGAGCAGGGTTTGAGGTGCGTGATGTTCACTACACACACTACGGTCGTCTTTGTACTATTGAAACTCCTGAGGGTCCAAATATTGGTTTGATATCTTCATTGAGTGTATATGCTAAAGTTAACAGACTTGGATTTATCGAAACTCCTTACCGTAAGGTAAATGAAGGAAAGGTAGATATGACCAACGAACCTATCTATTTGAGTGCAGAAGAAGAGGAAGACAAAAGAATTGCTCAATCTACTGCTGATATAGATGATAAAGGTGCTTTTAAAGGTGATGTCATTTCTAGATTAGTAGGTGATTTCCCTATAGTAAGCCCTAAAGAGGTAGATTTAATGGATGTTGGTGCAAACCAAATCGCATCTATTGCTGCGTCTTGTATTCCTTTCTTAGAGAATGATGATGCGAATAGAGCCCTAATGGGATCTAACATGCAGCGTCAAGCGGTTCCTTTATTGAGACCAAATTCTCCAATTGTTGGAACAGGAATTGAGCAATTAGTAGCTAGAGATTCAAGAGTGTTATTACACGCAGAATTAGATGGTGAAATTGTTTATGTAGATTCAAAAGAGATTCATGTGAAGTACAACCTTTCTGAAGACGAGAAATTAATTCGTTTTGAGGATGAAGTGACTAAGTATGAATTAGTAAAATATAGAAAAACTAACCAGGGTACTTCAATCAACCTTAAGCCTATTGTTCACAAAGGACAAAAAGTTAAGAAGGGACAAATTATGGTTGAAGGATATGGAACACAGAAAGGTGAGTTGGCATTAGGTCAAAACCTTAAAGTGGCGTTCATGCCTTGGAAAGGATATAACTTTGAGGATGCAATCGTTATTTCTGAAAGAGTAGTTAGTGAAGATGTATTTACATCTATTCACATTGACGAGTACTCATTGGAAGTAAGAGACACTAAAAGAGGTCTTGAAGAATTGACTTCAGATATTCCTAACGTAAGTGAGGAAGCAACTAAAGATCTTGATGAAAATGGAATCATTAGAATCGGAGCTGAAGTAAAACCTGGTGACATTCTTATTGGTAAGATTACTCCAAAAGGGGAAAGCGATCCTTCACCAGAAGAGAAGTTATTGAGAGCGATCTTCGGTGATAAAGCAGGAGACGTAAAAGATGCTTCATTGAAAGTTTCACCATCTGTTTCAGGTGTTGTAATAAACAAGAAGTTATTCTCGAAAGCGATAAAAGATAGAAAAACTAAAGCTGCTGACAAACCAATCCTTGAGCAAATTGATGCTGATATGGAAAAGGGGTTAGTTGAACTTAAGACTACCTTGATTGAAAAATTATTGAAAATTATCGGAGACAAAAAATGTCAAGGTGTTTTCAATAACTTCAAAGAAGAGGTAATTAAGAAAGGAGTTAAGTTTTCAGATAAAATTTTAAGAGATATTGAATTCATTCATATCAATCCTAAAAATTGGACTGGAGACGAGACTATCGATTCTCTAATCGAAAAAACTTTACATAACTATAATCTGAAAGCTACAGATGTTATGGGGCATTTCAAAAGAAATAAGTTCCAAATATCAGTAGGTGATGAGTTACCAAATGGAATTATTCAATTAGCTAAAGTTTACTTGGCTAAGAAGCGTAAATTGAAAGTTGGTGATAAAATGGCGGGACGTCACGGAAATAAAGGTATTGTTGCGAGAATTGTTCGTAAAGAAGATATGCCTTTCTTAGAAGACGGAACTCCAGTAGATATCGTATTGAATCCACTAGGTGTACCATCTCGTATGAACTTGGGTCAGATTTATGAAACAGTTCTTGGATGGGCAGGAGAGAAAACAGGTAAAAAGTTTGCAACGCCAATCTTTGATGGGGCTACTTTAGATGAGATTAACGAAATCACAGATGAAGCAGGTGTACCTAGAAATGGTAGAGCATACCTTTACGATGGAGGAACAGGTGAGAGATTTGATCAACCGGCTACAGTAGGTATCATTTATATGATTAAACTGAGTCACATGGTTGATGATAAGATGCACGCACGTTCTATCGGACCATACTCATTAATTACGCAACAACCGCTTGGTGGTAAAGCACAATTTGGTGGTCAGCGTTTTGGAGAGATGGAAGTTTGGGCACTGGAAGCATTTGGTGCATCGAATATCCTTCAGGAAATTCTTACTGTAAAATCGGATGATGTTGTAGGTAGAGCAAAAACTTATGAATCAATCGTAAAAGGAAAGAATTTACCAACACCTGGTATTCCAGAGTCGTTCAATGTATTATTGAATGAGTTGAGTGGTTTAGGATTAAATATTACATTAGATTAATAAACATTCTTGCTGCACCGAAAGGTGCGGCAAGTTGTTTTAATCATTAAATAGAAATAAAACTTATGGCTTTCAGAAAAGATACAAAAGTTACCAGCACTTTTAATAGAATCATCATTAGTTTGGCTTCGCCAGAGCAAATACTTGCTAAGTCTAATGGAGAGGTATTAAAACCTGAAACAATTAACTATAGAACTTACAAACCAGAAAGAGATGGTTTGTTTTGTGAAAGAATTTTCGGTCCAGTTAAAGATTACGAATGTCACTGTGGAAAATACAAGCGTATTAGATACAAGGGAATCGTATGTGATAGATGTGGGGTAGAAGTTACTGAAAAGAAAGTAAGAAGAGAGAGAATGGGGCACATCAACTTGGTGGTTCCTGTAGCACACATCTGGTATTTTAGATCTCTACCAAATAAAATTGGTTACCTTCTAGGATTACCTTCTAAGAAGTTAGATCAAATTATTTATTACGAAAGATATTTAGTAATTCAAGCGGGTACGGCTAAGAAATTAGACGGAGAAGAGTTGAATAAATATGATTTCTTAACTGAAGAAGAGTATTTAGATATCTTGGAAACTATGCCAAGAGAAAATCAATACTTAGAGGATTCAGATCCTGATAAGTTTATTGCAAAAATGGGTGCAGAAGCACTTTACGATGCATTAAAGAACATTGATTTACATGCTGAGTCTTTTTACTTAAGACACAAAGCAAATACAGAGACTTCTCAACAAAGAAAGAATGAAGCATTAAAGAGACTTCAAGTAATTGAGGCGTTCAGAGATGCTCAAGATACTATTGAGAATAAACCAGAATGGATGATTGTAAGAGTGGTACCTGTTATACCACCAGATTTACGTCCTCTAGTTCCACTAGACGGAGGAAGATTTGCAACATCTGATTTGAATGATTTATACAGAAGAGTTATTATCAGAAACAATCGTCTGAAAAGATTGATTGAAATCAAAGCGCCAGAAGTAATTCTTAGAAATGAGAAACGTATGCTTCAGGAGTCAGTTGATTCATTGTTTGATAACTCTCGTAAATCATCTGCTGTTAAAACAGATAAGAATAGACCGTTAAAATCTCTTTCTGATTCATTGAAAGGTAAGCAAGGTCGTTTCCGTCAGAACTTGCTAGGTAAGCGTGTTGATTATTCTGCACGTTCGGTAATTGTTGTTGGACCTACTTTGAAGTTACATGAATGTGGTCTTCCTAAAAATATGGCTGCTGAACTTTACAAGCCGTTCATCATCCGTAAGATGATTGAAAGAGGTATTGTTAAGACGGTTAAGTCTGCTAAGAAAATTGTTGACAAGAAAGAGCCTGTAGTATGGGATATTTTAGAGAATGTTTTGAAAGGACATCCTGTATTATTAAACCGTGCACCAACTCTTCACAGATTGGGTATCCAAGCTTTCCAACCAAAATTAATTGAAGGAAAAGCAATTCAACTTCACCCGTTAGTGTGTACTGCATTTAACGCGGATTTTGATGGTGATCAAATGGCAGTTCACTTACCATTAGGTAATGCTGCAATTTTGGAAGCACAATTGTTAATGTTAGCATCTCACAATATTCTTAACCCGGCAAACGGAGCTCCGATTACTGTACCTTCTCAAGATATGGTTTTGGGTCTTTATTATATGACCAAATTAAGAACTCATACAGATGAGTATGCAGTACCAGGTGAAGGAATGACTTTTTACTCTCCGGAGGAAGTAGTTATTGCTTACAATGAAAAGAAACTTTCATTACATGCAGGTATAAAAGTTAAAACGCATGATGTAGTTGATGGTCTTCCTGTAGATCGAATTATAGAAACAACCACTGGTAGAGTTTTATTCAACCAAGTAGTTCCTAAAGAAGCAGGATACATCAATGAAGTATTGACTAAAAAATCGTTAAGAGATATTATTAGCGAAATCCTTAAAATCACGAATGTTGCAACAACGGCAAGATTCTTAGATGAGATTAAAGATTTAGGATACTATATGGCATTTAGAGGTGGACTTTCGTTCAACTTGAATGATGTTGTTGTACCAGCTGAGAAAGAAATCTTAATCGGAAAAGCAAGAGAAGAAGTTGATGAAGTGAAAATGAACTATAACATGGGTCTGATCACTAACAACGAGAGATATAACCAAATTATTGATATTTGGACACATACCAACTCTAAGTTGACATTCACATTAATGGATAAATTGAAGAAGGATCAACAAGGATTCAACTCAGTTTATATGATGATGGATTCAGGAGCAAGGGGATCTAAAGAGCAAATTAGACAGTTGTCTGGAATGCGTGGATTGATGGCTAAGCCACAAAAATCTGGAGCATCTGGAGGTCAAGATATTATTGAAAATCCAATTCTATCTAACTTCAAAGAAGGTCTTACAATCTTGGATTACTTTATCTCTACTCACGGTGCTCGTAAAGGTCTTGCCGATACTGCACTTAAAACGGCAGATGCTGGTGATCGTACAAGAAGACTAGTGGATGTTGCTCAAGATGTAGTGGTTAACGTAGAAGACTGTGGTACATTGAGAGGATTGAAAGTATCTGCTTTGAAGAAAGATGATGAAATAGTTGAATCTTTATATGACAGAATACTAGGACGTACTTCTTTAGATGAAGTAAGACATCCTGATACAGGTGAAGTCATTATCAATGAAGGAGAGCAAATTACTGAGGTTTACGCTAAGGCAATTGAAGCTGCTGATATTGATGAAGTAGAAATTAGATCTGTATTGACTTGTGAGCACACTAGAGGTGTTTGTGGTAAATGTTACGGTAGAAACCTTGCATCTGGTAAGATGGTTCAGAAAGGTGAAGCGGTAGGTGTTATTGCTGCACAGTCTATTGGTGAACCAGGTACTCAGTTAACATTGAGAACGTTCCACGTTGGTGGTACTGCATCGAATATTGCTGATGACTCTGAAATCAAAGCAAGACATAATGGTGTATTAGAAATCGAAGATCTTAAAACTGTAACAAGAACAGATGCAGAAGGAGAGAAATCAGAGATCGTATTAGGTCGTGGTGCTGAGATGAGAATTGTTAACCCTGATACAGGAGCAATTTTGATGACAGGTATTATTCCTTATGGTGCTCAGTTCTTCGCTAAGAATAACTCAAAAATTAAGAAAGGAGACCTTATTTGTAAGTGGGATCCATACAATGCCTTAATTATTACTGAGGTAGAAGGAAAAGTAGAGTTTGTAAACCTTGTAGAAGGAGAAACTTACCGTGAGGAAGTCGATGAGCAAACTGGATTTACTGAAATTGTAATTAGAGATTCTAGAAACAAGAAAGTAATTCCAACTATTTCTATCGTAGATAAGAAAGGTGTTGAATTAAAATCATACTCTTTACCAGTTGATGCACACGTTGCAGTAAAAGAAGGTCAAAAACTTTCTGCTGGTGATATCGTGGTTAAGATTCCTAGAAAAGCAGGTAAGTCAGGGGATATTACTGGTGGTCTTCCTCGTGTAACAGAGATGTTTGAGGCGAGAAACCCATCTAACCCAGCAGTAGTTACTGAAATTGATGGAATCGTTACTTATGGTAAAATCAAAAGAGGTAATAGAGAGGTAATTGTTACTGCTAAAACTGGAGAGGTTACTAAATATTTAGTTCCATTGTCTAGACACATTTTAGCACAAGAGAATGATTTCATCAAAGCTGGTGAAATGCTTTCTACAGGAGCAATTACTCCAAAAGATATACTTAACATAAAAGGACCAACTGCGGTTCAAGAATACATCGTAAACGAAATCCAAGAGGTATATCGTCTACAAGGTGTGAAGATTAACGATAAGCACTTTGAAGTTATCGTTCGTCAGATGATGCGTAAAGTATTAATTCTTGATCCAGGTGATTCTAAATTCTTAGAAAACAACTCTGTAAACAAATGGGAATTCATTGAAGAAAATGATAACCTATGGGGTAAAAAAGTTGTTGTTGAGCCAAACGATTCTACAAACCTTAAAGCTGGTCAGATTATATCTGCAAGAAAATTAAGAGATGAGAACGCAATGCTTAAACGTAACGATAAGAAAACTGTTGAATCAAGAGATATTATCTTAGCAACTGCTCAACCAGTACTTCAGGGTATTACTAGAGCATCATTGCATACAGATAGTTTCATCTCTGCAGCATCGTTCCAGGAAACAACAAAAGTGTTGAACAACGCAGCGGTACACGCTAAAGTGGATCATTTACTTGGATTGAAAGAGAACGTTATTGTAGGACACAAGATTCCTGCAGGAACAGGTATGAGAGATTTCCAAACTATGACTGTAGGGTCAAAAGAAGAATACACTCGTCTTGTTGGAGAAGAAGAAACAGTAGGATCAATGAAATAATTGATTTTAAACTAAATAGTAATCCTCTTATCAGAAATGGTAAGAGGATTTTTTTTATCCTTTTGGTTGGTAAATACCATTCCTTCGTCCCTTTTATGCAATCCTCGACATTTTTATACCTATTTTAGATATAAGGATGAAATTTATATTAATCATATGGCTTTTAATAGGACTTAACTGCGTAGCACAAAAGTTATCAATCACTAAAGTGGTTTGCGATAATTCTAATCAAAAACCTATAGAACTGGTCAATGTCCATGTTGTGAATTCCAAGAAAGGAACAGTAACTAACACAAATGGTCACTTCAGTCTAGTTATTAATCAAGATGATGAGATAGCAATTTCTGCTTTAGGCTTTCAAACAAGACTGATTAAACTGCCTGATTTAACAAAAGATACTATTTTCTTAAATCACAAAGTTATCGAATTGGATGAGTATAAGGTTTTTTCCAAAGGGATGACCGCAAATGACATTGTAAGAATGGCCATGGGTAAAACGAATAAGTTGAGTTATAATAAACCTTATAGTTTGAATACATTCTATAGACATTCATGCGCTGAAAATGAAGTATACGGGAGATTGATAGAGGCCTCAGTAATACTTCATGATAACAAAGGGCACAAAAAGAAATATGATGCGCCAATAGAGAAAATTGGAGTGGAAGTAAATCAGATTAGAAGGAGTTTCGATTTTACCCAGAATTTTGATGTACATGACCCTATCAGTATATACAGTACTTTGAAATATGATGTCTATAGTTATACATCCTTTTTACATTTTTATCCAGAGGATTTTAATTTTCAGTTAATAGATACTTCCTTTTACGATAATGCATTAGTTTGGGTAATCTCCTATGAATATGCCCGTCAACAAGAAAAAAACTTAACAGAGAATCTATTGGACTGCAAAGGGCAATTGCTTATTAGAGCGAATGATTTTGGTATATTAGAAATAAAGGAGGAGCAACATCACTCCTACATTAGTGAATATGAAGAACACAATTTTCAATTATCATGGACGGTGAAATACCAAGAACATGATGGCAAGTATTTTTTAAAGTATGTTTCAGAGAAAGGTAAGAATGTAGATGTTATGAAAAGTACAGTTCATGAAGTAGTGAGTCGCAAAGACCATGCCTTCCAGGTGGAAATGATGGTGGTAGATTTACAATTTGAAAATCTTAAGAAAGTGAGTAGTAAAGAACCTTCAAAAGATGAATTGGATGCAATATTATACGATCCAGTTTTTTGGGAGAATTTCACCGTAATTCAAGACACACCTTTGGACGAAAAAATTATTCAAGACCTGGAGAAACAAGCAACTTTAGAATCGCAATTTGAAAAATGAAAGCAATTAACTATTCAGCGTTAAAATCATTATTTATCTATTGTAAGTCGTAATCATTTCAGAATTACCTTCGTATTGTGGCTAATCGAAGATTTAAAATAAAAGGTACAGTAATATCTACAGTATTGGGGATGTCTCTACTATTGTTTCTATTGGGATTACTAGGACTCGTAGGAGTATGGTGGAGTAACTTTGAGAAAGAGGCAAAGAAGGATATTTCCGTAGATATATTTTTTAGAGATAATGCCAGAGAAGTAGATGTCCTAAAAATGGAAAAGGAACTGTCCACGGAGATTGGAGTAGTGCAAGCCACTTATGTTTCTCCAGATTCTGCCAAAGCATTGATGATGCGTAACTTGGGAGAAGAGTCATTTGAAATTCTCGATGGAGCCAATCCTCTGAAAGCAAGTATCAATGTAAAATTTGATGCTGCATATATTCAGTTAGACAGTGTCAAGGCATTCAAGAATAGGGTACAATTGGGTAATGAAGTCTTGATCGAATCTGTGGACTATAACGAAAAGCAATTTCTTGAGGCATCTGGAGTTTTTGCAGATCAGAGATTGCCCATGCTTGTAATCGCTGGTATTCTATTGTTCATATGTGTCACTTTAATATTCTTTACAATACGTTTAGCAGTGTTTTCCAAAAGGTTCACTATAAGAACCATGCAATTGGTTGGAGCCAAGTCTAGTTTTATTAGACGACCGTTTTTACTAGGAGCTATAGGTCAAGGTTTTACTGCAGGAGTGATAGCCATTTTACTTTTGATGGTTTTTGGTCTATTCTTACAAAATGTTTTTCCCTCATGGATAATTAACCTCACTTTAACTGAGGAAATATTTAAGGAACAAATGCTTATCTTCGCAATGATTTTTAGCGGTTTGATTTTTTTAGGAATTTTTATAAGTTTCTTTGCTACTTATTTTGCTTTGAATAGGTACATTTGGATTAAAACCGATAAGTTATATTAATTACAAGTCATTATGAGTAAAGGAAGCGGATTGGCTTTGCCAAAAGAAAATTATCTATATATCATTGCTGGAGTCGTGGTTGTTTTAATCGGGTTTTTTCTGATGTCAGGTGGTGGTGCGGACGATCCTACAGTTTTTGACAAAGAGGAATTGTTCTCCACAAGAAGAATTACAGTAGCCCCATTTTTAGTGATGTTAGGTTATGTAGGTGTATTATATGGAATTTTGAAACGTCCTAAAATGCCTGTAGTAGTTGAGAAATCTACGGAGGAAGCAAAAGAGAAAAACGATTTAGTATAGATCCCATTGGAAGAAATTATTCAATCCATCATACTTGGAATTGTCCAAGGTCTCACAGAATTTTTACCGGTAAGTAGTAGTGGTCATCTAGAATTGGTTAAAGCCATTCAAGGAGGTAATTTCAATGCCAAGGAAAGCATGATGATGACGGTGGTGTTGCATTTTGCTACCGCGTTAAGTACAGTGGTGATTTTCAGAAAGGATATCTTAGAGATTATAACAGGCCTGTTTCAATTCAAATGGAATGAACAAGCACAGTTTTCTGTGAAAATAATTTTATCTATGTTTCCTGCTGCTATAGTTGGAGTATTGCTGGATGAACAAATAGAAACATTTTTTGAAGGTCAAATATTATTAGTAGGTTGTATGCTTTTATTGACTGGAGGTTTACTGTTCTTGGCTGATAAAGCAAAGAATACAGAGAAGAAGGTTAGTTTCATGCATGCAATTATTATCGGTATTTCACAAGCAATTGCTATTCTACCTGGAATATCTAGATCTGGTGCAACAATTTCTACTTCGGTGCTTTTGGGAATAGATAGAGAAAAAGCAGCAAGGTTTTCATTCTTGATGGTGGTACCTTTGATTTTTGGAAAAATTGCCAAAGATGTTGTAAGTGATGATTTTACAATGGATGGAATGAACATTCCAGCATTATCAATAGGTTTTATTGCTGCGTTTTTTACAGGGTTGGTAGCCTGTACTTGGATGATTCAATTGGTTAAGAAAAGCAAGTTGACTTATTTTGCATTTTATTGTTTGCTAGTTGGCTTTGTAGCCATAATATGGAGTTTTGCAGGATAACAAAAAGACATACGACTTTGCGGCTGGAGAAATTCTCCTAGTGGACAAACCTTTGAACTGGACTTCTTTTAAAGTAGTTAATGTGTTAAGGTATCCGCTTCGCAAGAAGTACAATAAAAAACGTTTTAAGGTTGGTCATGCTGGAACTCTAGATCCATTAGCTACTGGGTTGTTGGTTGTTTGTACTGGTAAGAAAACAAAAGCAATTACAGGATTCATACAAGACAGAAAAAGTTACACTGGAGTAATTCAATTAGGAGCAACTACACCTTCATTTGACTTAGAAACTGATATTGATGAAAGATTTGAAACGAGTCATATTACGCAAGAACTCATTGATGAAGTAAAGAAACAATTCGAAGGTCCCATCGAACAAACACCACCAATTTATTCGGCTAAGAAAGTAGAAGGAAAACGAGCTTATGATTTCGCTAGAGCAGGAGTGGCTGTTGAAATGAAAAAAGCTAACGTTACCATCCATGATATTCAATTGGAATTAAAAGAAAACATGCAAATTTCATTTTTCATTGAATGCTCCAAAGGAACTTACATTAGGTCATTGGCAAAGGATATTGGTCAAGCATTGAACTCAGGAGGGCATTTAATAGAGTTAAGAAGAACGAAAAGTGGCGATTTCGATATCAAAAATGCCAAATCCGTGGATGAATGGATGGAAATCTTGAATGCCGTGGAAGTGGATATTGAAGAATTGTCTGATGAATTAAATTGCGAATCTAAATATACAGACTTCAAAGTGGATTATATGCCCGCTGGATTTGAATCAATTAAAATCAATAACGGGTATGGTAGTTTTAAGATAGGCATTGATGAAAGTGCCTCCTACAAGCTGAATGGCGAGGCCAGCTATGCAAAAATAAACTATCACGATACTGGCAGGGTGAGCAGAATCTCGGAAAATAACAGCAT
>CAJYBK010000092.1 GCA_913064955.1 uncultured Flavobacteriales bacterium | reverse complement strand
ATATAAGCAATACTGATGTAAAAATCAGAAACCCTATTAACATAAGAAGTAATGTGTAAGGAAGTATTTCTTTTGCTTTAAGTCCTGTTATGGCTAAAAGAGGTAGCGCCCAAAATGGTTGCATCATATTGGTTAGTTGGTCGCCATAAGACATTGCCATCACGGTTTTAGCCAATGGAAGTCCATTGTTTATGGAGGTTTCCATTAGGATAGGACCTTGTACGATCCATTGCCCACCACCACTGGGGACAAGTACATTTAGTGCTCCCGAACTTAGTAAGGTTAATATCGGGAATGTCTGGTTGTTGGCCATACTACTTACTTTTTCTGCGACTAAAGTCATTAGTCCTGCATCTTTCATAATAGCCATGATCCCATAATACAATGGGAATTGCAGTAAGATTCCGCTGACTCCTCCTATCGCTTCTTCAATCGCAGTCAGAAATGTGAAAATACTTCTATGCAAAGCAAGACCAAGGCCTAATAGTGTGAAATTGATAAAATTAGGTGTAAGGAAACCCAGATTAGCGATTTGCTCCGCTTGAGATATTTTATAGACAGTGTAAACAAGAAGTATAGTGCCAAATAAGAACCCAAACCATTTAGAGTGGTCTGCTTTTTCCATCCCAAGAGCAGAGTGGTCTGCTTTTGGTTTTTTCACACTTTTAGTAACCGAAATTTTGGAGGTTTTTAACTTTCTTCCTAGCGCATACATGGCTAAAGGGATAATTATTAATAAAGCAATAGAAGCAGTAATGTTCATGGTTGAAAATACAGTTTCAGACATAGGAATTGAGGTAGGAAGGTCACCATTAAGGGAAACTCCTTCCATGAGTTTAGTTAGATGTCCTTCATCTGCTACTTTAATCGGAGCAGAACCAGATAAGCCGCCATGCCAAACCATCATTCCAACATAACCACAGGCACCAATAAAAGCATAATTGATTTTAGTTCCCAGTTTACTGGCTTGTTCCCCAATTTTTCTGGCAAATAAAGCCCCGAAAATAAGCCCTAATCCCCAATTGAGAAATGCAAACGAGATGGTAAAAAATGATATAAGTAAGGCGGATTTAGCATTAGAAGTGCAATACGCAGTTAGTCTTATTAATAAAGCATCAACTGGTTTACTAAGCGCCAATACATGGCCTAGCAGCAGCATTAGCATCATCTGAACGGTAAATGCTAAGCCATCTTTATTCCATAATCCATCGTACCAAAAGTCCGCAGTTTGAGTAAGTCTGCTGGAAGTGCTTGAAAAGTTTTCGGCTTTACCAAAAAGGATGGCTAGAATAAACGTAAGTATTGTAAGTAGAATAGCAATTGTGAAAGGAGCGGGAAGCAACTTTCTAAAAGTAGTGGCATATTTTTCAGAGAAACTCACGTGTAATTACATTGAACTACGAAGTTAAAAAATAAGAAGTACCTATGGAAGATTACTTCGATTTCCAAAGTCCAGCAAAGTCTTTCAAAAATCTAAAGAACCTTTTACGATAGATAATTAAAGGAATTGAAAGCAGTAAAATGTAAGGTGTGATCATCAACATCGTTATGCCATAATTCAAACCATTACCAATAGAAAGTCCATTGTCGGCACTACTTTCAATTTGCGCTTTACATTGCGCACATCCTTGCGCTAAGTAATAGGAGGAAGTAAGTGTAAAGAACACTAACAAGGACAATATGTGAATTATTTTACGCATAGAAAGGACTAATCATCAGATATACAACTACACCAGTAAGCGCAACATAAAGCCAAAGTGGAAAAGCATATCTTGCCATCTTTTTGTGGTCTTCAAATTTTCCAACTAAAGCTCTTACGAAAGTAATTAAGACCAATGGTATAATACCAATGGATAGAATGATGTGGGTGATGAGGATGAAATAATAGACATATTTTGATAAGCCAAGATTTACGCTTTCTGACGCTTGTAAAATGCCGTCATGATTTAGGTCTCCATAAATAGTAGAGTCTGAAGTCATATGATAAGCAACATAAAGTACTAAAAACATGATGGAAAGTAATATGGCGAATTTCATTATAATTTCATGAGCCTTTCTATTACCTTGTTTAATGGTCATTACAGCGCCTATTAATGCAAACGCAGTCAATCCATTGATGGTAGCGTAAATAGGAGGTAAAAATGTCAAAGGCTCTACATTGAAACCTAGTTTTCTTAAGTTAACACCAAACAATATGGCAACTGCAAGCGGTATTGAAACGGATAATATGACAATTGCTTTTTTGTATTTTCCTTCAGGATGATTACTTATTTCTTGACTCATCTATGATTAATTTTTTTAAATCAGCTTTTAACAATTCGATTTGAGCGCTTTCGGTTCCTTCATAGAATCCACGAATTCTCATTTTGCTATCAATTAGCATTAGTTTCTCAGAATGTAAAAACCCTCCTGGAGCCAATGCATCTTGAGAATTGGGAACTAAATAACCATTTACACCTAATTCATAAATGTCTTTTTGTATTCCTGTAACAAAGTTATAGTTTGAAAGATCAAAACCGTACTCTTCAGCGTAAAATTTTAGTCTCTCCACAGAGTCTCTTTTAGGATCCACCGTATAGGCAACAACATTATAATCTAAGTCTTTCGTATCATCTTGAAACTGCTTCATATTGCTGTTGATCTTTGGGCAGATTTGTGGACAATGTGAGAAAAAGAAATAGGCCACATATGGTTTGCCTTGATAGTCGTTAGTTCCAACATATTTACCATCTTGATTAACAAAACTCCAAAATGGTATCGTGTGATAAACAGTGTCTTTGTCTATTCCTTCGATAAATTCCCTGTGTCCGTATATTGGTAAAGGGTTTTCTACTTTGCTATTGGTGTTATTACTTTCGTTACAACCGGCTAGTAATACAACTAACCCGATCAGTATTAGGCTAAGTTTATTTTGCATTTTTCTTTTCTTTTTCTTCTCTGAGTAGAATGCTAATTTCTTTCGTAATTCTCTTGTTTTCGCTGGTTTGGGTAGTGATATATTTTCCTCTAATATGTAGATCTCGATCTAAAAGTAAGGTCATAATATTTGCTACTTTGTCCACACCGTATTTTTCTCCAGATTCAGTCCAAGGGTTTTGGGTAAGCATGTCCGTGTCATAGATTTGAGACATGTCTCCTGTTACCAAATGCCATCGATTTGTATTGATAGCATAATGCTTAATGAAAGCGTTCATTTCACTTAGAGTGTCTTTTTTGCCAACAAATAGTGAAATTATTTCTACATCTTCGAACCCATCGTTCTTGTTAATTTCATCAGCAACGAACATTTTGAAGTTTTGAAAATCTATTGGACAAAAGTCACTAGGACAATCAGCATATATATAATTGACGATGAGTATTTTATTCTCAAAATCTTTTTCAGTAATTTTCTGGCCTAGATGATTGTAAAACTCAAAAGCAGGAACACTGTAAAGAATGGTGTCATTCACTTCAATACCGTCTATTGTTTTCGAGATAACCTTGTGCGTACCGTAATATTTTAAATGCTCAAATCTTTGTTCACCTAGTGAAAAAAAGATTATAAAAAATGCCGGTAACCCAAGGATTCCGGCAAATAGTAAAATCTTTGATAAAAGACTTCGTTTTTTTATTTCAGTCATAATTTATGGGAACAAAATAGTATTCCAGTATGAACTTTCAGTAAGTAATATGAATATCAAATAGGCCATGAAAATAAAGTAAGGAGTAAGTAATACATACTTAAAACTCTTAGTCTCATCACCAAGGTGCATAAACTTAAGTACAATATATCCTGCTTTTACAAGAGTTAGGACAATGAAACTCCACTTAATAAATGGCCAAATTGAATTAGCTGTTCCATCTGTAAATTGTTTAACAAAAGCACCAGTCAATACTTCTACTATTGTAATAGCAGTAAGCAAAGCAGTTACTTTCCAAACCATTTTTCTAATTTCTACACCATGCGCTTCATCGTGGTTTGCACCTACTGAATATGCGTGATCTCTATCTAAATCGTCTCTTACCATGATTATAATTTCTTTAATTCTATTAAACTAAATAGAAGAATGTAAATACAAATACCCAAACTAAATCTACAAAGTGCCAGTATAAACCAACCTTTTCCACCATTTCGAAGTGTCCTCTTTTGTCGTAAACACCTTTTCTAACGTTAATCAAAATGATCAGATTAATAACAACTCCCGATAATACGTGGAAACCGTGGAAACCAGTAATAAAGAAGAATAAGTTAGCAAATTGAGGAATCATTGGTGCATACTCATTTTGAACCATATTAGCTCCAAAAATAGTAGCGGCATGAGGATCATAAACAGCAAGCGCTTCTGCACCAGCCAATTCTTTACCGTGACCAAAATTTAACGAAACTTCCTTGACAATATCTCCTTCCATTATTAAACTAGATACGGTGGCCCAACCTTCAGAGGTCAGTGTTGCTCCAAAATGAGAACCATGAATAAAGTGATACCACTCCCACGCTTGCGAACCTACGAAGAAAAATCCTCCAATAACTGTAAGTGTCAGCCATTTAATAACCGCTGGTTTGTCTAGTCGATGTCCGGCCTCAACAGCCAATACCATTGTAACAGAACTTACAATAAGAATAAAAGTCATCAAAGCCACATATAATAATGGAAAACCGTTTCCTAAGAAAGGCATTGCATTAAAAACTTCTTCACCTACCGGCCAAGAATCATATTGATGTCTGAAATATCCGTAAGCACATAATAATCCTCCGAATGTCAATGCATCCGACAAAAGGAAAAACCACATCATCTGCTTACCATACGATAATTTGAAAGGTGATCCATCTCCTCCCCATGCTGTTGCTGCATCTACTTCTTGTGCGTGTCCTGCCATTTTAATTTATTTTGAAAGTGCAAGTTTAAACATTATCTGTAAATTTTTAAAGTAATCTTTATAATTATTCGCTTTAGAATTATTCTAAATAGTGTTTGCGTACCAAAATACGAATAAAACTAACCATAAAATACCTAAGAAATGCCAAAAATATCCTCCTACTTTTAATCCTACTATGTGCTCTTCGTGATAGTAACCTTTGATGGATCTAACCAATAAAACAGTTAGTAGTCCAAATCCTAAAAGTATGTGTATCGCATGCATGAAAGATAGCACGTACACAAAAGAACTAGCTGTATTATTGGCTTGATAGAACTCATTGTATTGTAAGTCAGTTAGTTCATCTCCCATTTGATACCATGAACCATTATTGATGTAGATGTTTTTCTGAGTAAATTTATCAATGAAGTATAATTCAGCTGGTTGAACCTCTTCACCCTCCACAAATATTTTTCCTTTTTGAATGATGTATTCTTTTCCTCCTTCAAAATGCTTTGCTTCGATTTTTTGGATACCTTCTTCATTTAGTTGCAAGGATGGAAAGAATAATTTACGATCTACGAGGTCCAATACTTCACCATTCAAGGAAATTGTGAAATCTTCACCATAAACTCCTTTCATTCCAAAATAAGGTGTTTCATTTTTGATTCCAAATGCAAAATTAAACAGAGTAGATAAATCATTCGTAAGTAATTCTTGACCTTCTAAAACAAATTTTCCGTTTTCTAAAGTCAGCGGGGTGGGTTGAATTTGACTTACGCTTCTTACAGCGATGCTATAAGGCTGTCCATAGTTGGATAGTTCATAAGAGTGTGGGACAAATTTTCGGTCTTCCAAGCAAATTGGATAGACAAATTCCTGTAATTGAAGTTCTTGTTCTTTGGAAAGCGTATCTCCTTGATGAACATAATTGACTCCGTTGAACTCAATTGGATAACCATCTTTCATGATGATAAATTTCTCTCCGTAAGCACCTTTTTGAAAAAACACACCGCCAGTTACCATATTGCCAGAGTAGACTAATTGAGACCATCCTTTTATTTGAAACGCAATAAATCCAATACCTAGCAACATTGTTGCTGTTAGCATCAATGTAACCATTGATTTTTTACTCTTTTTGGCAAAGAATTTTGATAACCACAAGGTTAAACTGCTTAAGCCTATGATAATCGTACTGATCCAAAAAGCGGATGGAAGCCTTAAGTTTACCCAAAACTTATCCATTTTACTTACAACTACAGCGCTAATCAATCCCATGAATAACATGATGATGGATATAATTGAGAGAAGTGTAATTAACTTAAGTGTTCTTTCCCTTTGAGCTTTTAGTTCTTCTGGTGTTCTACCACCAACTAATTCTACTTCGTTTTCTTCTATCATAACTTAAAAAAGTAATATGCTAATTGAGCCACAGGTAAATAAATGAAAGAAGCAAACATTAATTGTTTGGCATATTTCATTTCCATGGTTTTGTACAGTTTGTAGCCAGGGATAGCAAAAAGAAATCCTAACCCTCCTAATAAAGGCATTGCATATATATTACAAATAGGGTCTACATCTGGTAAGATTTGTATGCAAGGCAAAATTCCAATTGGAATCATTGCCGCACTATAAATAAATATTTGAAAAGCGCTCGCTTTCGTTCTTCCTTGAGCACTTGGCAAGAGTTTAAAACCGGCCTTGGCATAATCATCATTGATTTTCCAGGCGATGGCCCAAAAATGCGGGAACTGCCAGAAAAATTGAGTTAAAAATAAAATACCTGGAACTAAGCCAAATTCTCCTGTTACTGCAATGTATCCCAGCATAGGAGGAATACTACCTGGGAAAGCACCGATAAAAACAGCCACAGGGCTAATGGTCTTCATTGGTGTGTAAATCATCACGTATAGGAACATGGCTAGAAAGCCTAAGACCCCACTTAAAAAATTCAGTTGGATCAAACATATTTCACCCACTAAACCAATTACAGTAGCAAATATTAGAGCCTCTGTAACACTTAATCTTTGAGCAGCAACAGGTCTGTTTTTAGTTCTGTCCATCTTAATGTCCAGATTTCTTTCCCACACTTGGTTGTATGCATTGCTTGCTCCTGTAACTAAGAAACCTCCGATAATCAGCAATGAAAAATTGACCCAATTGAAAAGACTGATTTCTTCAAGAGCTATTAAATAGCCCAACGCAGCTGAGAAAACAACCAAGGATGCCAGTCTGAATTTGCCTAAGGCAATAAAATCTTGAACTTTACTTACCTGAAGTATTTCTTGATTTGTAATATCTGTATCTTTGGTCAAAATAGGTTTTTAAATGCGGTGCAAAGTTAACTTTTGACGCTGAACTAGGGAACTAAAATTTATTTTTTTTGTTAGTTTAGAAAGGATTTGAATACGAAAGTGAAATGATTAGTACAAAAGAAGCATTGAATAGGATAGAGCGGGCTGTAAAAAATGAAGTTGTTCTGACCGTAGAATTAAAGAATAGTTTAGGTTGTTTTTTGTCGGAAGATATTGAATCACCAATTGATTTGCCCATGTTTGATCAATCCGCCATGGATGGTTATGCTATCAAACTGGAAGATGGAAATAAGTTTAAAACTGTTGGAGAAATTCAAGCAGGTGATGATGCCTCGACAGTTGTTTTAGAAAATAATCAAGCGATTAAAATATTTACCGGTGCTATGTGTCCTGATTCCGCAGATTTGGTTTGTAGAATTGAGGACATCGAAGAAATGGATAATACTATTCTGGTGAATGAATTGCCATTGGAAGGCGCAAACATTAGAAGAAAAGGAGAGCAAATCAAAAAAGGAGACTTGGCTTTGAAAAAAGGTCATTTGGTAACGCCTGCAACAATTGGTTTTTTGGCAAATCTGGGTATTTCGAAAATTAAAGTGTTCACTTCTCCAAAAGTTGCTATCCTTTCTACGGGTAATGAATTGTGTCCACCAGGAAGCATTCTGCCAATTGGTAAAATATATGAAAGCAATGCGGTAATGTTGGAAACTGCATTGAAGCAAATTGATATTGAAGTAATCGGCTCCAATAAAACATTGGATACACTGCAAGCCACAATTGATAATATTAGTGAATTACTTTCTCAATCAGATATTTTGATAATCACAGGAGGTATTTCTGTAGGCGATTATGATTTTGTTGCAGAAGCATTAGAGGCCAATGATGTGGAGCAAATCTTTCATAAGGTGAGTCAGAAACCGGGTAAACCATTTTATTTTGGAACCAAAGATGATAAGTTGGTATTTGCATTGCCTGGTAATCCTGCAGCAGTAATGACTTGTTGTTATATGTATGTGCTGCCGGCCATTCAGAAATTCAAAGGTGGTGGTTTTGAAGGTTTGTCATCCATGGAATTGGTTTCAAATTCTGTAATTGAAAAGACAAATGGACGAGAGCAATTTCTTAAAGCTTTTGCTTTGGGTAACGAAGTAAGCATCCTCGAAGGCCAAAGTTCAGCCATGCTACACACTTTTGCTGAAGCCAATGCTATTGTGTATCTACCTGCTCATACCCAATTGGAAAAAGGTGATAAAGTGTTGACTTATAAAATCTATTAATCACCTATGGAAGGTTCCATGATTTTCTTAATGATTTTGCCGATTGTAGCGTTTCTTTATGCTGCAGTGGGCCATGGAGGTGCAAGTGGGTATTTGGCATTGATGGCCATATTTGGTTTTGCTACACAAGACATGAAAGTCATTGCTTTAATGCTTAATCTTTTTGTAGCGGGGATTAGTTTTTATCTCTTTTGGAAAAAAGGATTTTTCAATAAGAATTTATTCATTCCATTTGCGATAGGTTCTATTCCTGCTGCTTTTTTAGGAGGTGAATTAGGCATAGATGCATTTTGGTTTAAGAAGATTCTGGCGGTTTTACTTTTGTTTGCTATTTTAAGAATGCTAAATGTTTTCGGTAAAGAAAAGACTGCAATTAAGCCAATTCAGTTTCTGCCTGCATTAATTATCGGTGCATCAATAGGTTTTTTTAGTGGGATGATTGGCATCGGAGGCGGTATCATTCTCAGTCCAGTTATTTTATTGTTGGGATGGGGCAAAATGAAAGAAACGGCTGCAGTCTCCGCATTATTTATTTTTGTGAATTCCGCTGCTGGATTGATTGGTACAGCCATGAATGGCATCAACTTGGAAGTTTCTCAAGCCACTGTTATTAGTTGCATTTCCGTTGCGCTTATTGGAGGGTTTGCCGGAGCCTTTTGGGGAAGTGGTCTCAAAAATTTAAAGCAATTAAAGTATGTCTTGGCTTTTGTTTTGATGATTGCGGTGGTGAAGTTGGTGGTTGTCTAGACGATAGATGATAGACCGCTGCGCTCTTAGATTTTAGACACTAGATTCTTGCAACTTCGACCTTGCGGAGAAGTCTTTCCATGAATTGACGAAAATTTTTTATTGAACTTGGATTTTCAATGATGCCAAAAATCAAAGGTCACTTCGAGTGTCTCGATGGCAATCGAGATGTATCGAGAAGCGACCGGATGAGGATTGTAGGTTTTAATAGTGGCCTGTTCTCGATACATTTCTCATCACTATCGTTCTGTGAAACACTCGAAGTGACCGAGATTCTTTCAAAATAAAAATTGTCCTAAAAGCCATAGCGCCCTAAAGGCAAAGCCGTCCTAATAGCGATAGCGCCCTAAAAGCAACGCGCCCTAAATCACAACAACCTTCCCACTCACCACCTTCTCCTCTCCATTCTCTCCTTGGGCAACAATCTTAAAAACATAAGTTCCCTTAGCCACGGTAAAAGCACTCCACAAATCTAGATAACCTTGACTTGCTTCCAATTCTTTAGTGTAAATGATTTGCCCAAGCGCATTGTATAAATGATAACTCAAGGACTTCACACCGGAAGCATAAATTTGATAATTACCATCTTTATCATCATGAAGTGAAGGAGCAAAAATGGTAAACGGATATTCTGCAAAGATTTTTACACTTGCGGTATCACTGCACCAAGGATAAGAATCATACACTACAAGCGTAGCATCAAAATAACCTTCTGTATTAAAAATATGATTTGCATTGGTAGTTATTAAAGTATCTTGCTCTATGTACCAAATGAAATTATTAGCACCAGAAGATGTGTTGTAAAAACTAACATCCAGCGGCACATCACCTTTTAGTGGGGTGGAAGTGAAAGTAGCATTGGGAAAAGTTTCAAGAATAGTAATTGCTGAGCTTGATAGACAGCCATTGGTGTCAATGACACTGATGTTGTGGTTACCGGCAAAGAGATTGTTGAAAATATTACTTGTCTGAGAAATACCATCATTAAGAATATACTCATAACTACTTTCCACCATTTGCACATTGGCAATACCGCTACTGTCACTACATTTAGTAGCGCTAACTGATACAATTGGATTCAGTGGTTTTTCTACAACCTCCACTCTCACAGGCAAAACTTTACTACAAGTGTCATTGTTCCATATACGTACAGTATACCACCTACTCACAGTATCTGTGAAGTAAGGTTGTGCACAACTGTAACAACTCAGCCCCACCTGTGGTTCCCATTCATACGTGTGGTTGCTGAGCGGAGCCGAAGTAACTTGCATTTGGATGCTGTCTGTTTTGCAGACTTGTATTTTGTCTTGTATGTTTACTGTGAAGGTGTCGCAGGGGGTGGAGTGAGTTAGGAACATGTTCCATATGGTGTTTGTGAAAGGCGCATTTGGGTTTGGATTCAATGGTGTTTGATAATCAAATTGTACTTCCAAAGAATTAGAATTTGTCATTAACTCACTTATATTGCCAATTCCATCTGTTCCGCTGATATTATAGTTTGGATTATCATCACTTAGACTTTTTAAACTGTCATTTGAAAATGTAAAATTGCCAATGGTTCCACATCCATACTTAGAATGTAAATCATTTCCTCCAATAAGGCCAACATTAACGTTATTTATAAAGATATAAGAACCATCCTGAAAAGTGTCACAAATTGCGGATGTATTTATTGCCAATCCAACGTGTTTATTATATGAAGTATCAATAATATTTGTCTTGTCTATATAATATGTTTTAGAGGGGTTGGAATTTGATTCATTCTGAATTATACTTATGCTTGTAAGTGGTAAAAGGTCGTTTTCATAAATAAATAAAAAAAATATACCTGCTAAAGAAGGAATGTTAGGATTAAAACTAGAAGGTGTAAATGGAATCTTAAAAAGTAATGAATCCATTAGCATTCCGTTAAAATTTGTAACATTTATATATCCAGTACTTAAGTTTAATACACTTCCACTGCCTGTTTTATGGGTGAAATAATTAACAATTCTATCTGAAGGGTTGAATGCAATATTGGTTTGATTAATCTCAAAATAATTTGCGTCTAAGACATTTTTAAAATTATATAGAATTATAAATTTACTAAGTAAAGAACCACTTTTCGGGTTTAAATATATTGAGTCAATTTGCTGGCCACCAAAAGTGAAATCATAACCAACTCCAATTGCTTCACCATGAAAAATATCCTGATATATTGTTTTTTGAGCAAGACTACAATTAGAAATGCTCAGAACAATAAATATGAGGAATACTTTAAGCAAGAATAGGTTATTAAATAATGTTCTAGATAAGATTAATTAAAGGTAAGATTTATTTTTGAATGTTGTAAGTGAAGAATGTAGGTCACTTCGAGTTTTTTTAATGAGTGCCAACGAAGTAAAAAAGTATCGAGAAGCGACCGGATAGTGATTACGGTTTTAATAGTGGTCTGTTCTCGATACAATTTTCTACACTATCGTTCTGTGAAACTCCCGATATCTATAAGGACGAACTGATCAAGATGAAATCAAAATCAGTCTAACGTCTAGTGTCTATTATCTAGCATCTTCCTAAAACAATTTCGCAATCAAATCATCTGGTGTAACGGTACTGTCAAATTCAGAAGTTTTAAATTTCCCATTGTTGTCTATCATCCAGAAATGAGTTGCATAAGCGCTAGCATCTCTTACATCATGTGTAGTGCAGATAATCGTTTTACCATCCTTGGTTAGTGATCTTATCAATTCAAAAATCTGAATTTTATTGACAATGTCCAAATGTGCAGTTGGTTCATCAAGGAGTATGATCCGTGTTTCTTGAACCAAGCATCTTGCTATATTTACCTTTTGTTTCTGTCCGTCAGAAAGGGTGTTGTACGTTTGATCAAGTAATTCTAAAATGCCAGTTTGTTGTGCCACTTTAGTGATGATATTCATGTCTTTTACATTGGTATTTTGAAACCAAGTTTTAAAAGGAATACGAGAAAAGGATAATAATTCTATCACTAATAATCCATCCACCATTTCATGCGAAGAGGGTAGAAAGGCAATTTTTTTGGCTAAATCTTTAATAGGATAATCAATAATGTTTTTGTTGTCAACGCTAATTTCTCCTTTCATAGCAGGCTGTAATCCGGCAATTGTTATTAAGAGTGTAGACTTACCTTTTCCATTGGCGCCTAGAAACAATACAAAACTACCTTCTCGGACGCTTGCATTGATGTCTCGGCAATGTTCTACTGCGTTGTAGCACAATGTTACATCTGATATTTCAAGTATAGGCGTAGGCATGGCTTGCAATTTTAGATTGATGAATAACCACGACTACGCTATGCGCACCA
>CAJYBK010000091.1 GCA_913064955.1 uncultured Flavobacteriales bacterium | reverse complement strand
AGTACGTGTGGCAAGAACTTTAGGAGGATTTGGAAAGGTAGTCATAGTGAGACATTATAATGGTTTGGAGACTTTATATGCACATATGAGTAAGACCAAAGTAAAAGAAGGCGACATTGTGAAAGCGGGAAAATGTTTAGGACTTGGTGGGATGACAGGTAATGCATCTGGTACACATTTACATTTGGAGATGAGGTTTAAAGGTTTGCCTATTAATCCAGCTCATATAGTCTCTTTCCAAGATCAAGAAATTTATTCAGATACTTTAATTCTAAAAAAGTATAAACACAGTTACGTTGCATTTCCTTATGGCAAAGAATTTCATATTGTCAAAAAAGGAGAATCTCCATATAGATTGGCTAAGCGATACGGAATGAACTTGACAGCTTTTTGTGAGTTGAACGGTATTTCTACAAAGACTAAATTGCTACCAGGTCAGAAGATTAAAATTACCCAGAATTGATATGGAACAATTGGTAAATGCCAATTGAAATCTGTCAATTATTACTTATCTTTGTGTTAAGACACTAATTACAATTTAAAATATATATATCATGGATACTATGACAGCAACTATCAGTTCAAAAGAAGCAATTCAATTAGAAGATAAATTTGGAGCACACAACTATCATCCACTTCCAGTGGTTTTAGCAAAAGGTGAAGGAGTTTATGTTTGGGATTGTGAAGGAAAGAAGTATTTTGATTTTCTTTCAGCATACTCTGCTGTGAACCAAGGTCACTGTCATCCGAAAATTGTGGGAGCCTTAACTGAACAAGCTAATACTTTAACTTTAACATCTAGGGCATTTTATAATGACGTCTTAGGGTCTTACGAAAAATATATTATTAATTATTTTGGATTTGATAAAGTGTTGCCAATGAATACAGGTGCTGAGGCGGTGGAAACTGCAATCAAACTTTGTAGAAAATGGGCTTATGAGAAAAAAGGAATCGCAGAAAATGAAGCAAAAATAATAGTATGTGAGAATAACTTCCACGGTAGAACTACTACAATTATCTCGTTTTCAAATGATGAAGATGCGCGCAAAAACTTTGGCCCTTATACTCCTGGGTTTATCAAAATTCCTTACAATGATTTAGATGCTTTAGCTAAGGCAATTAAGGAAGAAAATATTGCAGGCTTTTTAGTTGAACCAATTCAAGGTGAAGCAGGTGTTTATGTTCCTAGTGATGATTTTATTACGAAGGCAGCAAAACTTTGCAAGGACAACAATGTGTTATTTATTGCCGATGAAGTTCAAACAGGAATTGCTAGAACAGGAAGTTTATTAGCTGTTTGTGGTAATTGTACATGTGAAGCAGCATGTGAAAGACAGGCGTCTTATAGTAAACCAGATATTTTAATTTTAGGTAAAGCAGTATCAGGAGGAGTTTACCCAGTATCTGCAGTACTAGCTGATGATGAGGTGATGATGGTGATTAAACCTGGTCAGCACGGTAGTACTTTTGGAGGAAATCCATTAGCTGCTAAAGTTGCAGTGGCTGCTTTAGATGTAGTTAATGATGAAAACCTAATTCAGAATGCTAGAGTTCTTGGTGATTTATTCAGAAGTGAAATGAATCGTATTATTGCTAACACGGATTTAGTCAACGCTGTAAGAGGTAGAGGTTTATTAAATGCAATTTTGATTAATGACACTGAAGATTCGTCAACTGCTTGGGATATTTGTATTGCGTTAAGAGATAATGGTCTTTTAGCAAAACCAACTCATGGAAATATCATCAGATTTGCTCCTCCATTAGTTATGACTAAGGATCAATTGATGGAATGTGTAGCGATTATCGAAAAAACATTGATGTCGTTTAAAAAATAAGGTTCAAAATCATTGATTGAGGCAACTTTGTGAAGTGAAAATCGTCTCTTAAAGGAGTTGAATCTCAAATTAAATAAGTGAAAGGATTTATAGTTTTATTTTTCTTAACCTTTTCTTGTGTTTTTACACAGGCTCAGACACTTGTTATCAATGAATTTTCTAATGGACCATCTGGTGCTAAGGAATATGTAGAATTATTAGTCATAGACAATACAATTGTTTATGATTGTAATACGCCAACACCTCCCTGTATAGATATTCGCGGTTGGATCTTTGATGATCATAGTGGGTATCATTCTTCTGGAACTTCTGGGGTAGGAATTGCTCCAGGTGCTGTTCGTTTTAATAATGATCCGCTTTGGGCTTGCGTCCCTGTTGGTACTTTGATTGTCTTGTATAATGGAGGTGATAGAAATGCATCGATACCTGCAGATGATTATTCTACTGTAGATGGTAATTTCAAAATTATTGCTGATCTTGAGAATCTTACTTATTTTGAGTTTACAGAAACTACTCCTGGTGCCGCTGTTTGCAGTTACCCAGCCACGGGATGGGGTACGGATCCTTCACCAACTTGGAGTAATGTCGGGATGTCTAATTCAAGTGATTGCGCAAGAATAGTCAATTTAGCAGGTTGCGAAGTGTTTTCAGTATGCTATGGAAGTTGTAATCTAAATAACCTCATTTATTTTGGAGGTTCTGGAGGTGGGACCGTTTATTATTTTAATGATATAGATCCAACAGATCAGTCTAATTGGACAGCGGGAACTACTAGTGGTCCAGATGACCAAACTCCTGGTTCTCCGAATAATGCTGCAAATGACGCTTACATCGCTCAGTTTAATAATGGAGGTAATCCTATCACACCTACTGTTGCTTCTGCTACAGTTAATACTCCAATTTCATGTGGTTGTACAAATTCTGCTACTGCAAGTGCATCAGGCTCCATTCCCGGTTATTCATATGAATGGTATGATGATAATTATATTTTAATAGGCCAAAGTACAGCAGTTGCATCAAATTTATGCGGAGGAACATACAACGTGATTGCCACATCTTCTGTGGGTTGTCCAGACACAGCTCAGATTGTTATCGCAGGAGGTGGAGCGGTTAGTGCAGGGGGAGATGTAACGTTGGACCTTTGTAGTGATATGCCTTCAATTAATTTAATAGATGAATTGCTAGGTACGCCAAATCTTGGTGGAACATGGGAAGGACCTTCCACCTTGGCAAATGGAGATCAAGGCACATTTGACCCAAGTGCTGACTTGAGCGGAATCTATGAGTATATCGTTTTAGGTAGCGGAGGTTGTCCTAATGATACTGCTTTCATCACTTTGACTAATGGCATTGCCCCTAATGCAGGAACTGGTACAGTATTAAACTTATGCTCAAGTGCACCTAGTTTAGATTTATTTGACGAATTAACGGGTAGTCCACAAAATACAGGAGTATGGCAAGGACCCTCTGTTTTGGCAAATGGTAATTTAGGTTCATTCGACCCTAGCGCTAATTTAGCTGGTGATTATCAGTATTTAATTTCTGGAATTGGTGCTTGTATTAATGACACTTCATTTGTTACAGTTAATACTGGTGCTAACGCAGATGCAGGATCAGATGGAACCCTTTCTATCTGTGATAATCTTGCTTCAGTTGACTTATTTAATTCATTATTGGGTACACCGGATTTAGGAGGAACTTGGTCACCGGCTCTTGCAAGTGGTACAGGTGTTTTCGATCCTACAGTGGACATGAGCGGTCAATACACTTATACAGTATCAGCAACTGCGCCTTGTGTGGATGCAACAGCTATTGTAGATGTTATGGTTTTAGAATCACCCACTGTTACGGAAACTATCAGCCATGTAACTTGTAACGGAGCAGCGGATGCTGCGGTAGATTTGGATATAGCACCCAGCATTGGAAACACTGTAGTTTGGACATTACCCAATACTAATACCGTAATTCAAGAAGACATTGGACCGGTTACAGATGGACAATATGCGTATGAAATAACTACCGTAGATGGTTGTCTGTATTCCAATTCGGTTTTGTTGACTCAGCCTTTGCCTTTAAACTTGGTGTTGAATGTGACGCAACAGACTTGTCCTGGAGCGTGTGATGGTGAAATTGTGGCAAGTTTGACAAATGGTATTGGAGTATCAACTTTTAGTATGAATAGCGGTGCTTTTGGCGGTGATACTTTTAGTAATTTATGTGATGGCAACGTGAATATTACGGCTATGGATGGCAATGGTTGTCAAGTGTCAACCAATACTTTGATTTCTGCTCAGAATCCGGCAACTGAACCTACTATTACAACAACAGGAAATGTTTGTTTGGAAGGTGGGGTAGTTAATTTAGGTGTAGATATTTCAGGAGGAGTATGGACTGGGTTTGGCATTACAAATGGTACACAAGGAACTTTTGATCCTTCTCAAACTGGAGTAGGAGTTTATAATGTGATTTATACTATTCCTGGTAACTGTGGAGGTGATGATACACTTGCTGTGAACGTAGTCTCTAATCCTCAAGGTCAAATAGATTTGTCAGATGTAATTGGTTGTGCACCATTAAGTTTGACGCTCACTAATGTCTTATCCGATGCTAGTAATATAACATGCGAATGGAATTTAGGCAATGGAGATCAGGTTAATTCATGCACTCCCTTAAGTTATACATATACGGATGAAGGATGTTATGATGTCTCCTTAATGATTACCAATAATGATGGATGTTCGTCTGAGTTCTTTGCAGGTCAGCAGGTATGTGTAGAAGGAGAGCCAGATGCAACTTTTATATTAAATAATACTGTTTTTGAAGAGGGCTCTAGTGAATTGATAGCCAACGCAATTGACCCTAGTTTAACAGTTTATAATTGGGAATTAGAGAATACACCTGTAGGTACTCAAAATGGGTTGACTTATGAAACACAAGGAATAGGAGCTGGAGTTTATAACCTTTGTTTACAAGTGGAGAATGCAGCTGGCTGTACTGCTGCAGAATGTCAATCTGTTGAGTATAAGGAGTCTTTTACATTATACATACCCAATACGTTTTCTCCTAATGCTGATGGGATAAATGATTTATTCTACCCAGTGTTTTACAGTGGAATACCTGAGCAGTTTGAATTAATAATTTTTGACCGCTGGGGTAAGGTAGTATTAGAAAGCGAGGATTTGAATGTAATGTGGGATGGAACGTATAAGAATGCTCTTGCTCCTGAAGATACTTATGTTTGGAAAGTTAACTATAAGTTATTTGATGATACAGGTGTAAGTTCAAAAACTGGTCATGTTAATTTGATAAGATAAGTTCTGTCTCAATTAGATTTATTTATACTCCAATTCAGCTCTATACATTCTAATGGTATTTTCCCAACCGTAATATAAGGCATCCGAGACTAATGCATGTCCAATAGATACTTCCAATAAGTTAGGTAGATTATTTTTGAAGTATGCTAAGTTTTTTAAATTCAAGTCATGACCGGCATTTAATCCAAGTTCAAATTCTTTTGCTTTCTCAGCTGCGGCAATAAATGGAGCAATTGAATTATTCTTATCAGTTTCATATAAATGAGCAAATGACTCTGTGTATAATTCTATACGGTCAGTACCGACCAATTTGGCCCCTTCGACCATTTTTACATCAGGATCTACAAATATGGATGTTCTGATACCAGCGTCCCTAAAAACGGTAATTATGTCAGACAAATACTCTTTATTAGTAATTGTATCCCAACCATGGTTAGATGTTAGTTGTCCTAAGGAATCAGGTACTAAAGTGACTTGTTCAGGTTTTACTTTGAGTACTAAATCAACAAATTTTTGTTCAGTAGGATTTCCTTCAATATTGAACTCTGTTGTGACTAATGGCTTGAGGTTCAGTACATCCTGATATGTTATGTGTCGCTCATCTGGTCTTGGGTGTACCGTAATACCTTGTGCACCAAAGGACTCAGCATCAACTGCCATTTTTAGTAAATCTGGTGTTTTACCACCTCTAGCATTTCGTAAAGTTGCTATTTTATTGATGTTGACTGATAATCTGGTCATGTTTGGTATGATATTTATACATTGTAAGACAAAATTTGTTTATTTATTTGTCTTAGGCAACTAATATTCAAAAAAAACGTTTTAATATTACAATAACCAAGTAAATTTGGTTTCTAATTAAGAGAATATGATTGCATCATCATTAATAACAGATATAGTTCCTCCAATATTATTCAATGAATCTTGCGAGAAAGCGTTGATTTGGATGGATGAATTCAAAGTTGCGCATTTACCGGTAGTTAAAGGAACTGAATATATCGGATTGGTTTCAGATGATTTGATATTAGATAGCAATGATACCGATATTGCAGTAGGAGAATTAAATTTGATCAGTCATCGACCATTTGTGTTTGAGCATCAGCACGTGTATGAAGTAATGAAGGTAATGTCAGATTTGAATATTACAGTGATTCCAATTTTAGATTCTAATGAGCAATATTTGGGATTGACCACAACCCAGCATATAATGAAGGCTATCACTAATATGGCATCCATAGAGCAAGATGGGTCTGTAATAGTAATTGAGATGAATCAAAATGATTATTCTATGGCGCAGTTGGCTCAATTAATAGAAGGGAATGATGCAAAGATATTAAGTTCTTATGTTACCTCTTCCACGGATAGCACTGTCATCGAAGTGACATTGAAATTAAATAAGAAAGAAATAGGTGGAGTATTGCAGACTTTATATCGTTATGAATTCAATGTGAAGGAAACATATGCAGGTAATAAGTATGAAGAAGATATGAAGGATAGATTCGACATGTTGATTAAGTATCTGGATATGTAATTTGTCATGAAAGTATTATCCATTATTGGTATTATTCTTAGTCCCATTGTTAGTTTATTGAGTTTAGTTTTCATGGTCGCTATTGCGAAATGGCGTATGGCTATGTATCAAGGAACTGCTACTTATGATAATGATATAGTTTACAGGGCCATGGAAAAAAGTATCTTATCCATGACTTCTAATATAGGGTGGATTTCATTAGGTGTAATGGGCTATTATATAACCTTGTATATAGTTTCCATGCAAAAGGTTAAAAATAATATTGTAAAGTCAATTGGAATTATAGGAATAATACTTTCCGTATTAATGATTTGCTGGGATATTGTAATGATGGGGGCGCCAATGGCTATTTCTTTCGATGAGGTAGGTGTTGCTTGGTTGGCTTACTTTATGACTTGTTTGGCATTTTCAATTGTAATGCTAGTTCAGTGCACTAAAAGTTTACCAAAACACAAACTAAGTCCAAAAGAAAATGTGCTAGACGACCTTGAATTTGAGTAGCATCTTTATTAAGTTTTAACTCTAAGCTTTCTCCACAAACTTATATCCTACACCTTTGATGGTTTTGATATACTGATCACCAATCTTTTCTCTTAACTTTCTAATATGAACATCAATAGTTCTATCTCCTACTACAATTTCATTGCCCCATACTTGGTTTAATATTGCTTCTCTTCTGAAAACAGCTCCATCACCTGATACTAATAAAGACAAAAGTTCAAATTCCTTTTTAGGTAAATAGTGTTCAACACCTTCTACTGTAACGATATACTTTTCTTTGTCAATTTCAATTCCGCTACTGGATATAATATTTGAATCATCACCTCCACCAGACTTAATTTCATTCCTCCTTAATAACGCACCAATTTTACTGATTAACACTCTTGGCTTTACAGGTTTGGAAACGTAATCGTCAGCGCCACTGTCATATGCAGCAATTTGACTGTAATCTTCAGAACGTGCAGTTAGAAAACAAATGATAGTGTGTTGGAGTGAGTCAATTTTTCTAAGCTCTACACAAGCTTCAACTCCATCCATTTCGGGCATCATGACATCAAGGAGTACAAGATCTGGAATGAATTCAGAAGCAACTTTAATACACTCAATACCGTTGGAGGCAGTTTTTACATCAAAACCTTCTTTTTCTAAATTGTATTTAAGCATATCTACGATATCTTCTTCATCGTCTACAATAAGTATTTTTTGTTTTGTCTCGCTCATATTATTATCTCTTACCTGAATTATTTGATAACTCAAATTTACGTCTTATTAAAGTTAGAATTAACTTACTAAACTAAAGTTAAGATAAATTTAATACAAGGGGAATAAGATAGCTTTAATTTAAAACCGAAAAGTCTGTTAATTAGACTCAATCAGTCTTTCATGGTTGTCATCAACTTAAACATTTCTCCCCACAATGGATCATCCTTTGGAGGTCTTGCGTTGATCACAATTGGTTCTTTGGTAACTGGATGCTCAAACGATAGCGATCTTGCAAAAAGATGGATAGAACCATCTCTATTGGTTCTGTGTCCGTTGTACTTAACATCTCCTTTGATAGGGCAACCAATCGTACTCAGCTGCACTCTAATTTGATGATGCCTTCCTGTAAGAGGTTTGATTTCTGTGTAGAAATAGTTCTTACTTCTACCCATTAGTTTGTAATCTAACTCAGATTTTTTACTTCCTTTTACTTCGTTGTCATAAGCACGAGATTTATTTTTAACCTCATTCTTTTTCAGGTAATGTGTTAACCTACCTTCTTCATCTGGGAGAGAATTTTCTACGATGGCCCAATATACTTTTTGAATAGACTTGTCCTGAAATTTAAGGTTCATTCGAGACAATGCTTTGCTAGTACGCGCAAAAATGATTACCCCACCTACAGGTCTGTCTATTCTATGGATAACTCCTAAATAAACATCTCCAGGCTTTTTATATTTCTTTTTAATGTAGTCTTTTACAAACTCCACTAAAGGTTTGTCTTCAGTCTTGTCTCCCTGAACTATGTCTCCAGCTTTTTTACAAACTGCAATCAAATGATTGTCTTCGTATAGAATAGTTAAATTCATTAGTATTGTTCTTTTTCATTAGGAAAGTCACCGCTTTTTACATCATCAATATATGAATTGAATGCTCCTAACATTTCTTCATATAAGTTATGATAACGTCTTAAAAATCTAGGCGAAAATTCTTGTGTTATTCCTAGCATGTCATGCATAACTAATACTTGCCCGTCAACACCACCACCGGCACCGATACCAATAACAGGAATAGTTAATTCCTTAGCAACTCTTTCAGCCAAAGCAGCCGGTACTTTCTCTAGTATTAAAGCAAAAACACCTGCTTCTTCCAATAGATGAGCATCTTCTATCAGTCTTTGCGCCTCTTCTTCTTCTTTAGCTCTAACTGTGTAAGTCCCAAATTTGTAAATCGACTGCGGTGTAAGTCCTAAATGTCCCATTACAGGTATCCCAGCACTCAGTATTCTATTGACAGATTCAATTACTTCTTTACCACCTTCAAGTTTTACACTATGCGCTTCAGACTCTTTCATTATTCTGATTGATGATCTTAACGCTTCTTTGCTATCTCCTTGATAAGAACCAAATGGTAAATCAACCACCACTAAAGACCTTTTGATAGCTCTGATTACGCTACTCGCATGATAAATCATTTGGTCTAATGTAATCGGAAGAGTGGTTTCATGTCCAGCCATTACGTTACTTGCTGAGTCTCCTACAAGAATGATGTCCATTCCGGCTTCGTCTACTATTTTAGCAAGTGTAAAATCATATGCGGTCAACATAGAGATTTTTTCTCCTCTTGCTTTCATTTCTTGTAAAACAGCGGTAGTTACTCTTTTTACTTCTTTATGTACTGACATTTTTTTTATTTTATTTTTGGGAAGACAAAGTTATAGTTAACTTTTATATCCGCTAATTTTTCAGGAAATTAACGACTTCAAACACCAGGTCCGGGTGTAAAGGGAGCTCTGGATTGTTGTAAGTTTTTTTGTTTATATCTCGATCTAAAGGTGCTTTTTTGAAAATATGATTCATTCCTTCGATGATAACCAATTTAGACAATGTACTCGATGCTTTTAATAACTCTGCGTCTTTAGTAGAAACTTGAATGTCGGTGTCACCTTGGATAATTAGGCTAGGGTTTTGAAATTTGGCTAACTCATCTGCCGGACTTATCGCCATCCACGAAATTATATATCCTTGTAATTGCGGTCTAAAAATACTGTATAGCCAAGGGGAGAGTGTGTCAACTCTTGTTCCTTGAGCTAAAATGTCTATTACAACATGAGCAGAATCTCTTACGATAGGGGCAGTGTTTTCATATTGTTCTTTAAGGACTTCAGCTATCGGTCTTCCCGCACCAGCTAAACTGATGAATTTATAGGCTTGTTTTTGATTTGCTAAAAGTATACCAACCAATGATCCTTCGCTATGTCCAGCAATTGCAATGTTTTTGTAACCCAGTGAACTGGCATAGTCATAAAATGATGCTGCGTCTATTACGTTTTGATTGAAAGTCAATTTTGACTCCGGAATAAAAGCGTTTTGACTGGCTGCAACACCTCTTTTGTCATATCTGATGGAAGGGAATCCTAATTTTGAAAGATCATTTGCTAATAGAAGCAATGAGTTATTGATCATTACTGAGTTATTGCCATCACGATCAGTTGGTCCGCTTCCAGCAATAATCAACACCAATGTTTGAGAAGTGTCTATAGTTGTTTGAGTATTAGTGAAAGTGCCCCAAAGTGTATCTTCCTCAATTGTTGTGAAAATTATTTTTTCACCGGTCTGACCAATTATACTAGCTGTTAGTAACAGACTAAAAAACACTAATAGACTTTTCATTTTATAGTTCCTTTTTGAATATAGTTTGCGTTGGGAATGCAAATTCTAGACCTTTCTCGTTAAACGAGTTTAAGATGTCAAGATTAATATCCGTTTGAACCTTTAAAATATCTTCATCTTTTTTAATGTAGTAAACGAACAGAATACCCAACGAAAAATCGCCAAAAGCGTTAAATCCTAGAGGAGTTTCTACATTAATATGTGCTTCATGTCTAGCAGCTATTTCTTTTAAAGTGTCAATTGCTAACGACATCTTTTCAGGAGTGGTGTCATAAGTTAGTCCTAGATTTAGTACCACTTTTCTAGTTGGTTCTGAAGTGACATTAGTAACCTCATTGTCATTAAATTTGGAATTAGGCATGGTAACTAGCCTACCTTCCAAAGTTCTTAATCTTGTGCTTCTAAGCCCAACTTCTTCAACAATACCATCGTAACCATGGATTTGAATTCTGTCTGTAATTTTGAACGGCTTATCAATGAATATCATGATTCCTCCAAAAATATTTTTAACAGCATCTTGCGCAGCTAATGCCAATGCTAAACCTCCAATACCAAGCCCAGCAATCATAGCGCCTATGTCGAAGTTTAGATTATCCAATGCAAGTACAATTCCTAATATCCAAATGGTATATTTTACCCCTTTTTGGGCTATAGGAATCAATTGATCGTCAAATGAACTTTCCGTCTTTTCGGTTAGAGGTATTAAATATGTTGTCATAAGCGCATCCGCTGTTCTAGCAAGCATCCAAGTAATATTAATCACCAATGCGAAAAGCGCTATTTTGAAATAGATACTTTCAGTATTTGGATTCGGAATATTTAAATAACTAATTGCCCAAAACAATCCTCCTATTGTTACAGCAACTGCAATAGGCTCTTCTAACATGTCAATAAGCAGGTCGTCTAGTTTAGACTTCGTTTTCGCGGTATACTTTTTTACAACTTTATTTGTAACGAATAAGATAATTCTAGCTCCTATGTAGCATATTAATATTACTCCAAGAGCAACGGCCCATTCTGCAACGGTATTGTGCCAAAAAGTTTTGGATAGAAATTCTGTCATAATTGTTAATTGTCTTAGTTGCCAAATTTATAGCAAAACCCCAATTCTATTTGTGCACCAGAGACTTTCATATCTGCCTCTATTTCGAATGGAGCCATTTGGTCTTCGTTGTTTAATGAATACTCTTTTAAATTGAATTTATATCCTGTGTAACCTAATTGAAAGTAGGAACCAAAACCACCGCCATAATACCAGTTCATACCCAAGTTTATGTTATTATTAACACCAGTCCACTTTTGGTTTTCTTTCACTAAAAATAATCCAGTGTTTTCCTTTTCTGTTTGAAATCCTCCGTACCCAAAGTCATATCCAAGATATAGGTTGAAGTTGTCTTTGTTTACTGCATAAAGTTTAAACCCAAGAACTACTTCAGTGATTCTTTTTTTAATGACTTCAACAGAATTGTCATTAGGATCTTCATTCAACCAACTTCCAGTTTTGAAGCCTGCATTCACACTCAGGTAATTGGTTAATCCATATTCCACAGAAAAAGGAATTTGCATAGACAAAACTCCGCCTGTATCTTCTTCTGCTTTTTGATTTAAAACAGTGCCATTAACATATGTAATTCCTAAAGCTGCATTTCCGCCAAGTCTTACGTTAAATGTGCCTGGCTGATGCTTTTGGGCATTATAATTTAGGACTATTCCCAAGAATAAAATTGAAAGGGTAACTATATTTTTCATATCTATTTATTTGAGTGCAAAGATATAGATTAATGTTAAGTTTTCCACCAATGATACCATTGTTACAGATAGGCTTGGATATTGCCTTAACTTTGGGTTGTAGTAATGAAATATATTCATTGATTTAATGCTGTTCTCATGATGCTAAGATGTAGTTTGTTTAATGTGTAAGTAAAATTCAGTATGTTTAAGCGAACTTTTTTTA
>CAJYBK010000090.1 GCA_913064955.1 uncultured Flavobacteriales bacterium | reverse complement strand
ATATTCTATGGGAGGCGTTTCCATGTCGATTTCAATTATAGCATCAATAAAGCCAATGTCAGTTTTACTGGTTTGCTTATCTAATAAATCACATGATACATTGTATGATCCTGTATCAGTGTAGCAATAAGTTATACTAGTTCCGTTAAGTGATTCGCCATTTCCAAGGTGCCAAGTATGTTTGAACCTAGTTGTGTCAATCTTTCCTTGGTCTTCTAGTTGAAAACAAAAATTATCTTTCACTTCGATAAATTCATTTGGCTGCGGTAAGTCTATGTTAAATGCAAATATTTTATCAGTATTATTATTTCTATTGGATGAAATAAGGCCATTCGTCTCATTAATCGAAATAAAAAGAAAGTCGTCAAATTCAGAATTGAATGGCTGTTTTAATCGCTCTGGTTTTGTAAATGTACCGTCCTTTAGTTGTGATTTCCAAATGTCTAATCCGCCAATACTACCTTCTCTATCTGAAGAGAAATAAAGCGTATTATCATTAAAATGAGGGAAGGTTTCAATGGCTGCTGTATTGATATTGGCTATTTGCTTAGGTTCACTCCATTTATTATTTTCAAGAAAAGAAATATATAAATCGGTCTGTCCTAATGATGATTCATTATCTGATGAGAAGACTAAAATGTTGCCATCTTCTGAAATGGTGGGGTGGGCGATATTGTAATTGTAAGTTTGATCAAATAATGGATTACGTTTTGCAAATGTGTTGTTGATAGACTGAGTTTCGAATAAGCCAAGGTATAATTCTTCGGTTGTAGTGTCTTCAATGTTGGAACTGAAATAACCTTTACCGTTTTGATTGTTAAAGTCTATAGGTCCTTCATTAAGTGGAGTGTTGATGTTGTCTCCGAGGTTGGTTTCTATACCAATTTGTTTATTTGAAATGTCATATGTAACAGAGTAAAGGTCTAAGAAGTTTAAATTATGTTCGTTGACAGCACTTTTTTTGGATTTGATTTTTTTATCTGAGCAGAAATAAATTTGATCGTTGTAATAGTCAGAAGCAAAAACATTATTGATTGACTTGCCTATTTTTAATTGTTTTATATGAACCTTTTGAGAAAATCCCCAAAAGCTAAACAGCTGAAAGCAAATCAATAAAGTTAACTTTAAGAATAAAGTATTGAGTATTGTAGTGTTTTTAATCAAAAATGAAATAATGTATTAATTGATAAAAATATGCATTTAGATTGAGAATTTGAAATTATATAAGTGATTTGACAATTATCATTCCACAAATTAAGTATTCCAGTTTATCATTTTTTACAAACTTGGCAAAATAATTGTACCTTCGAATTCTTAAAAATTAGAAACTATGAAAAGAATTTATATAGGATTGACTTTATTCGCAGCGGTATCGTTTTCTTCGTGTGACGTATTAACAGAGATTGCTGATACAGCGATGACTACAACAGGTGGAGCGGCTACCGGACTAACGAATGACGAAGTAATTTCCGGGTTAAAAGAAGCTTTAACAGTAGGTATTAATAATGGCGCTGGTAAAGCATCTTTAACTGATGGATTCTTAAAAAATGATTTAATAAAACTGCCTTTTCCTCCTGACGTTGTTAGAGTAAAAGAAAAATTAGAGGGAACCAGTTTGGGTAGAGCGAAAGTGGAGGAATTTGAGGTTGCTATGAATCGTGCAGCTGAATTAGCAAGTAAAGAAGCCGCTCCTATTTTTATTAATGCTATCAAAGAAATGTCAATCGGTGATGGTTTTACAATTCTTAAAGGTCCTGATAATGCAGCAACTAGTTATTTGAAAGATAAAACAACTGCGGAATTGACAAGTAAATTTTCACCTATAGTACAGACAGCAATTGATAAAGTAAATGTAATGTCATTATGGGGTAAAGTTACCACGGCTTATAATGCTACTACCTTGTTGTCAGGTAACGATAAAGTTGATACTGATTTGAATAAGTATATAACAGATCGAGCAATCTCAGGTCTTTTTACGTTAGTTGCTCAAGAGGAACTAAAAATTCGTAAAGATCCGGTGGCTCGAGTAACGGATATTCTAAAAAATGTATTTGGTTCTTTAGATAACTAATATACGATAGACTATAAACTTATAGCCGCAACATTATGTGTTGCGGCTTTTTTATTATTTTTACATTATGTTAAAATCAACAATAGAACACACAAAGGCAATTGCGCCATCTGAATTGATCATAACGCCAGAAGGTGCTATTTATCATTTGAATTTAAAACCGGATCAAATTGCTAAGAACGTTATAGTTGTAGGTGACCAATATCGCGTTGAAAAAATTTCGAGTCATTTTGATAAAATTGACCACAAAGTGGCTAAAAGAGAATTTGTAACTCATACGGGGTGGTATAAAGGAAAACATATTACTGCTCTATCTACTGGAATCGGTTGCGATAACATAGATATCGTTATAAATGAATTAGATGCTTTAGTTAATATAGACTTTGAAACAAGGTTGCCGAAGCCGACTCATACTGAGTTAAATATAATTAGATTGGGAACGAGTGGAGCTTTACAGAGCGATATTCCTGTGGATGAATTCGTTATTTCTACTTATGGACTGGGATTTGACGGACTGGCTGGCTTTTATGACTGTACTTATGAAGATGATGAGCAAAGTTTAAAAGAGTCATTTTTAAGTCAAATTTCTTGGCCTTCAGACTGTAATCCTCCTTATTTTGTTAGGGCTTCTAGCATGATGTTGGATAAATTTAAAGAAGGGATGCACATGGGGATAACGGCAACTGCTAATGGTTTCTATGGCCCTCAAGGTAGATCTTTACGTTTAGGAGCAAGAGTTCCTGATTTAAACGAACAACTAAACAAGTTTAGACTAGATCATCATAAAATCACCAATTTTGAGATGGAAACGTCCGCATTGTACGCACTAAGTGCTATGTTGGGACATCAAGCGGTCACTGTTTGTGCTATTATAGCTAATCGTTTTTCAAAAACATATAGTGAGGATTATAATGTACCTGTTGGGAAGCTGATAAAGATAGTTTTAGATCGTTTTTAAATGTCCCATGAATCTGAAATAAAAGCCCTGATCAATCTGGTAGATGATGAAGATGAGTCAATATTTTTTCAAGTAAGAGAAAAACTGCTTAGCCATGGTGTTGAGGCGATTCCTTTTTTAGAAAATGCTTGGGAACATAGAAATTTAGGGGAAGAATTTCAGTCAAGAGTGGAAGATTTAATACATGATATTCAATTCTCTGATGTAACAGAGAGTCTGAAGTTGTGGGTAGAGAATGGAGGTAGAGATTTGATAACTGGTATTTTATTATTAAACAAGCATCATTATCCCGAACTTAACATTGGACATGTAAAAAGCAGAATTGAAGACATTGTCATAGCTATAAAAAGTAATTGGAACGACAATTTAAGTGATCGTCAAAAAGTAGTGGCTATTAATAGGGCATTGTTTGCACATTTTAATTTCCAAGGAGATAATGATGATTACTATTCTCCAGCCAATTCTATCATGAGCAGTGTATTGGAAAGAAGGAAAGGCAATCCATTAATGTTGTCTGTGTTGTATATAGAAATTGCAAGACAATTAGGTGTAAATATAATTGGTATTAATTTACCAAGACACTTTGTTGTAGCATTAAAGTCGAACAATGAAATTCAATTCTATATTTCACCTTTTAATAACGGTACCGTAATGACCTTGAATGATTTAAAGGATTATTTACTTCGATTAAATTTACCATTTGATACTAAATTCTTGGAGGAATGTTCCAACTTGGCTATTGTACAAAGGGTGCTTTTAAATTTGAGTAATAGTTACATGAAATTAAAAAATAAGGATAAGTTAACAGAGATTAATTATTTGTACCAAATAGTTAAGGATAGAATTTGACGGATGAAAGTGGGGTATTTATCGATAAAACTGATTTAGTTAACATTATATTGGTGATTAGAATATATAATTCGAATATTTTCAATAAATTCGTATTGTAACTTTGTTATAAGCAGGGAAATTAATTAATGAAGGCGTCAGCAAATAGCGTAAAGGAATTGTGTCAAGTGAGATATGATGATATCATGGAATATCACCGTGTGCACGATGGCGCAAATGTATTTGTTTCCCAATTTGGAGAGTTTACTCAGGATTTCGTAAACCAAGTTTCATCAGAAATAGAAGAAAGAATGCTCGAAGATGGCGACCGTAAGGTAGTTGTCAAGCGAATGTTTAGCATTATCGTAGAAGGATTACAGAATGTAAGGTTGCATGGAGAAAAGGATGGACATGGTAATCAGCCGTCTTTTTTCTTAGTACTTAGAAATGACGAAAATTATTTTATCTATTTAGGAAACCTTGTTCTGAATAAGAATATTGAAAAGATAAAGGAAAGAATTGATCAAGTTAATGCAATGGATAAAGATCAGGTGAAGGAGTTATATCTTTCGGTCCTTACAGATGGTGTAATTAGCAGTAAAGGTGGAGCTGGTTTAGGCTTTATAACCATGTCAATGAAGTCATTAAATCAATTGTCAGGAAATTTTGTTGATATTGATGAAAGAATAAGTCATTACGATTTGAAAATTATGTTGAATAGACAGAAATAATGGGAGATTTAATTTTAAATAGCACAAAGAATTCTCCAGCAGTGGAGGGTGTAATCGCTACCCAAAAGCTTAATATAACTGGTAATTCATTTCCAGAGAATGCTCAGAAATTCTATTCCTCTATTGCTGCATGGGTGGTTGGTCTGCCTACATCGTTTAATAGCATAGAAATTAATTGTGATATTAATTATATGGCATCCTCTTCTTTGATAAGTTTTTTAGACTTGTTAAAGAGTTGTGAAGCTAAGTTTGGCGCTGAAAATTGTGTATTGAATTGGAATTTTGAAAGTGATGACGATGATGCTGAGAAAACAGGTGATGACTTCAGCAAAATAGTAACTATGAAAATTAACTTACTTCCTTATTAATTCATTTAATTGGATTAGGTCTAATATTGATTCCTATACTACAAAAGTAAGGTGATGTTCCAACGCCAATTTCTCCAAACCACCCAAATACTCTTCCGAAATAATGTCTAAATCCACCAAGTACTTGTATAGAAGGATAGGTAGCGGGTAAAGAGAAGTCAGATACTGGACTTCTATCAAGCGCCTCTGCGTTTGCATTAATATCAATCTTCCAATGGGTCATACCTAGTCTTAAGCCAGTGTAAATTTCAAAATTTTCTGATGTTTCAAAGTGGTACAAACCTCTGATAGCGTAATTTCTTTTTTGAATTGCGATTGTTGCAGAGGCCAATACTGGCTGTCCTTGTATGGTATCTTCAAAAGCGTCTGTCCAGTAGAATTCCTTGTGAGAATATGCAATTCCAACGCTGATGTTATCCACTATAGACATGTCAATCATTCCGTTAACTAGCCAGGTTGTCTGAACTCTAGAATCCAATCCTGCTTCTCTGAGTCCTAAATTTGTTCCTGTTTTTAATGCCGTGTTGGAAAAGGAATAACCTGTGCCACCGGAAATTACCACCTCGAATGGATTTGCTTGAGCACTTAGTTGAATTGATACAAATGCGAAACTAAACGCTAGTAGTAGTTGCTTGATCATTGTGTTGAAGTTTGAAAAATTTATAATAATTAAATGCAATAACTACAACTATAAGGAATAACCATGTATAGTATCCTATTAACAGAATATCCAATCCCTGATATTTAAAAACCCAAGATAGTCCACCGATTAAAGTAGCAATTCTCAAAAGTGAAAATCGTATCAATTTCAACGTTTTGCGCAAGGACAAAATAAGAAGAATGAACAACAATATGGGTGTGAAAATAGATCCCATTACTGCAAGATAGTCGGCATAAGACTCCACTAAAATTAGCCTGCTCATGTTTGCTAATATACCAAGGATGCCCGTTATCTCAATACCAAAACTAAAAGACATTATAGGCATGAAAAGACTTGCTACGAATATAATTACGAAAACAATGGAGACTATAATGTTAGTTTTTCTAGTCATTGATTTATTTTACTGGAAAAATAGTGTTAGCTAACTCCATACAATTGTTAAATTCCACCATGTTTAATCCATGTGGAAGATTGGACTTTTCTAGATAAGAAATTAAGTTTTCCGTTGGCATGTTCCCGGTTAAGTCATCTTTAGCCATTGGACATCCACCGTAACCTTTGATAGCACTATCAAATCTTTTACAATTATTTTGAATGGAAGTATGTATTTTTTCTTCCCATTTATCAGGAGTTGTATGCAGGTGTGCCCCAATCTCAACATTAGGAAACGCTGGAATTAACTCTTTGAATATCCATTCAATTGTTTTAGGAGAAGAACTTCCAATAGTGTCACTCATTGACAGGATTTTAACTCCGTATTCATTAACTAGTTTGTCGGCCCACTTAGTTACTATCTCTGCATTCCAAGGATCATCATAAGGGTTGCCAAAAGCCATCGAGAAATAGGTGACCATTTTTTTGTTGTGCTGTAAACAAAGTTCTTGAACATCTTGCAATCGCTCTAAAGATTGTTCAATTGTTGAATTTATATTTCTCTGTTGAAAGGTCGCAGAGATGGAAAAAGGAAATCCTAAATAAGTGATTTCATCATATTCGACAGCTGCTTTCGCACCTCTTTGATTGGCAACTATAACTAATAGTTTAGAAACGGTATCTCTTAAATCCAATTGCCGAATAACTTCAGCGGTATCTCTTAGTTGAGGAATAGCTTTAGGAGAAACAAAACTTCCCATATCTAAGGTGTCAAAGCCAACTTTTAATAAAGCATTGATGTATTTTGATTTAGTTTCCGCAGGAATGTAATCATGCAATCCTTGCATGGCATCTCTTGGGCATTCAACTATTTTTATTCTGTCCGTTTTCATTTCTTATAATGACAAAATTATGATTTTCTTTTGGCTAAACATCATATGACGATATTTATCTATCTTATTTTTATTTTTTAAAATAGCTTAAAACTTGATTTTCTTTCCAACTATGGAAATTTCGGTTCTTCGATTTAGGGCATGTTCTTCAGGAGAGCAATTTACATCATTCTTGCAATGATTTACAAGTTTAGTTTCACCATATCCAATTGCCACTAATTGGTCTTTAGAAATTCCTTTTTTTACCAAATATTTAACTGCGGCTTCAGATCTGTTTTCTGAAAGTTTTAAATTATAGGAATCTTTTCCTTTGCTGTCAGTATGAGATTCAAAAGTAACTTTGATATGACTATTTTTTTTCAATAGAATAAATAACTTGTCTAGTTGCTCTGCGGAGTTTGCGTTTATTTGATAACTGTTGGTTTCGTAGTATATACTCGGAAGATTAAAACTTTCTTTTTGTAGAAGTTCAATGATTACATTTTCTTCATTTACAATCTTGAATACATCTGCATCTTCGCTTAGTCTTCTAAATAAAAATTTTGAATTACCTTCTCGTTCTGGATCTGTAGTTAACTCACCTTTACTGTCGAGAATCATTAGGAATACCTCTTCTTCTGTGCCAACTTTGATAGTATAGTTGGAGGTTGGGATAAGTGTTTTGAATTCAAAACTACCATCTAAATTGGTGTAAGTTCTTGCTAATAAGTTCCCATTTTCGTCAAAAGCATTTACTTCCAGCCTCTGAGATAAGTCACCTTTTAGTTTTTTATAGACAAATCCGTTCATCTTAATCGTCAATAAAGTTGGATATTCCTCTTCGATAGGAAGGAGGATGTTACTGCTTTCATATGCCAAAGGCTTGAATTCAAAAGATCCATTGGAATTAGACATTAAGATAAGTTTCTCACCATTAGCATTGGTGATGTAAATGTCTGATTCATCCAAATCTCCCACTGGCATGATGGTGAAGTTTTTATCAATGTTAAGGTTTCTGAATTCGAAGTTCCCTTTATCATCTGTGCGGGTTCTAGCTATTTCATTCCCAAGTTCATCATATAGTATCAGTTCAACATCACCTTGACGTAGTTTTTTATATTCAAAGACACCTGTCATTGTAGGGTGCTCATCTTCTTTTATTATTTCGTTATGTGTGAAATAGTAAATGTCATCGAGCCCCTCTCCACCTTCTCTATTTGAAGCAAAATATCCATTTGTTTCGTTTATCGCAAACAAACTAAAGTCGTCATAAGATGAATTCAAGGGTGCTTTGAGATTTGTGATTACTTTGTATTGCTCTTTGTCTAGAGCAACAAACATGTCCAATCCACCATAACCAAAATGGCCATCTGAAGCAAAGAATAGTTTGCCTTCGAAGTAATGAGGAAATAATTCGTCTTTTTCTGTGTTGATTAATCCAGGGACCGGTCTAGGTGCGCTCCATCCAAATCTTCTGGTCTTTTTGCAAAAATAAATGTCATAACTACCATTTTCGCTGCCTTTGTCAGATGCAAAAAACAACAACTTTCCATCAGAAGAGAAAGTTGGATGCATAATAGAATATTCGTCATTATTGTAATTAAAGGATTGAGGCGGCTCAATTTTTCCGTTAATTATTTCTGAATAAAACAAGTGCATTCGTTCGCTCTTGCCACTGCGTGTCAACCTGCAAAAATAAATTGCAGAGGAGTCTGGAGTGATTGCTACAGGGCCGTCATGATAGAACGATGTAAGTTTATTGCTTAGTAATTTTTTATCTATAAATGATGTATTGGAGCCGGATGTACGTGAATAGTAGATATCGTAATAGTTGTTGTGCAAAGCCTCGTATTCGGTGTAGTCTACCCAGTCTGTTTGACCTGTACTGCAATAAATAAGACCGTTTAGATAAGGGTGTGGCGAGAATTCAGATGCTGGTGTATTCAATCCTGTTAAAGTGTTTATGGTCCAATCGGTAGTGTCCTTATTCCATTCAATTAATTGATCACAACCTAAAATGTACATATCGGCTTTGGGATCACCTCCTAAAAGTTCGGCATATTGTTGGAATACAGTTTTAGCTTCCAAAGGTTGATTAATGGATAATAAGGAGTAGGCATAGGATAAATATACTTTCGGTTCTGCATCTTCAAAAGTGACAGCCTTCTCGAAAGCTTCCTTAGATTGATGATAGGATTTTGCAATTTTATAAAGTTCTCCTAGCTTGGCATATGTTTCACTAGATGCAGATTTTTTAGTTGCTTTTTCGTAGGCCTTAATTGCGTCAATGTATAATTTTTTTTCAAATAGTTTATCGCCTTTTTTTGATTGGCCAAAAGCATTAAAGCCAATTGAAATGATTAAAAATAAAAAACAGCAAATTTTCATTTTAAAAGTATCTAGGTGAAAGCATGTTATTTTTGAATATATCCATGTCAAAGCCAATAAAAAGTTCATGACTTCCACTTTGAGTGGTACTCAGACCGTTGAAATAGTAATCGTATGAATACCCAATTCTAAATTTAGGCGTAACAAAATAATCGGCTAAAAGTATCACCGCACCAGCTGTTCTATAAGTTACACCAGCCCATACTTTTTTCTTAATCAAGAAACTTAAATTTAAATCTGCGAATCTAGAAACCTCTGAAACTCTTCCAAGTACTGATGCTTTTAAAACTAAGTTTGGGTTTAGTTCAATGGCTCTCCCATAAAAAGCAGTAATGTGCAATTTCAGATCGATTTCAGCGCTAGTAGAAGAGATAGTTGGTGCAGCAAGATGCGCTAGTTCAATGCCTGCAAACTGTAATTTATCCTTGTAATAACTTCCAAAATCCACATTGGCGAGCATGCCGGATTGTTTACCTTGTCCAATTACAATGTCTTGCTCATCTCGGTAGTTTAATTCGTCCCAATTATAAGTGTAGTTTACTATGCCTGCTCGTAATCCTAGTCCTATTTTTCCTTTTCCTAATTTAAAGTGGTAAGCATAACTTGTATTAAAACCGTTCATTTGCCTAGGTCCAATTACATCATTGAATAATTGCAAGCCAACACCAATTTTTAATTTAGTGATTGGGGCATGTAATGAAAGAACTTGTGTGCTCGGGGCTCCTTCAAATCCCACCCATTGTGACCGGTGAGAAAGTGATGCTGACAACACATCCTTGCTACCAGTATAAGCAGGGTTAATGTTATACAAATTAAACATATACTGACTATTGATGAAATCTTGCTGAGTATAAGCGGATTTATTTAATCCAATAAAAGCAATGATAATAAGTGTTCCTTTCAGCCATTTACGATATGTACATTTCCTAAAAATCATTTTGTAATCTCTACGTAACCTTTGTTAATGAAATTGTCTGATTGAAAAATATAGTAATAAGTTCCATTTAGCATTTCTTGGCCTTTGGTGCTAATGCCTTCCCATCTTATGTCCATGTTATTGTAGCCGTTTGTTTTCCATAAAAGGACGCCCCATCGATCAAATATTTGAACGGTATTATTTGGGTAGGACTCAACTTTTTCAATGTGCCAATAGTCGTTTACACCATCATTGTTGGGTGAAAATGCATTATAAAACTCTATATCACAATCTGTTCCATCTGCTTCGATATTAATTGTTTCATTTAAAGAGCAACCATCTGAAGAGGTTATTTGCAAAATATGACTGCCGGCAGCTAAGGAATCCAACCTAAGAGAGTCCTGTAACACCCCATTTAAGGAAACGGAATAGTTGCCATCGCATCCACTAATACTATCAATAATAATAATAGCATCATATAGTCCATTACATGTTGCGTTTTGTACGCTGTAGAAAATTTCCAATGAAGTATTTGATAGCATACTTTGAGGTTGGTGAAATCCTTGTGTTATAATGTTACCAGCACTACTACTTGAAGTTAATATAACAGATTCTCCAACTGTATACTGGATTGAATTTCCAACAGTAGAATTTACGGTTTTTCCCTGTGAGCCAATTACAACAGCGGATAGCGAATTTTGACCAAAACCTACAGCAAGCATAGATGCAAACAGATAAAAAGATATAGTTAGTAGTGTTCTCAATTATTTTTACTAGTTATTTTGTTCTGTCTTTAGTTTTGAATTTTCATAATCTATTCCTTTCTCAGCAGGAACACCAAATGCATCTGGATGAATATATTTCCCTTTTTCCTCACCTTTTTTGTCAACTTCAGGAATGACTCTGTTTTTTTCGGCCCAAGCATCTTTTCTTACGCCTGTAATTTGCCAACTTACTTCAGTGTTGGGTTGATTGGTTTGAATAGTAAAACTATTATTTGCTACTTTTTTAGAGACTACTGCTTGAGCGAAACTGCCTAATACAGTTAGTTGGTATCTAAAGTCCTTGTTTAAGGATTCAAAATATTCTGGAAGTTCAATTGTAGCATAACCATCAGTATCAGTAACAACATTGCCATTGTAAATATTCATCATATCTGGACTTTCCACAAAACTGTGATAGAGGTATTTGTTTTCTGGGTCCAATGGATGGTCAATTTTAAAAGTTCCTCCTCCTTTAGATAATGTTCCTGTAACGTTAACATTACCGGTAAAATAACCTGCGTAATTACTAACAGAACCGCCACCTGCGTTCGCATAAATTCCATATGAAGTTGTACCTCCATATCCATATGCGTATACTCCATAATTCACACTTTGTCCATACCATGCAGTTGAGTACACTCCGTATTTGTTGCCAGTAGCACTTGCAGAACTTGTTGCGGTTGCTCTTACTGCTGTACCTCCTGCAAGTGTGGAGTTATTGAAACTACCCGCATCTCCTGAAGTGACTGTTGTTAGTTCAAGTCCATCAGTGGCAGGGTCTCTAGATAATCGCATTAATTTATCTGATAAAGTTGCATTGGCATTACTTCCTGTAGTATTAAGAGCAAAAACAAAATCTCCCACACCAAAACTTCCAGTTTTCTCAAAATAAAGGCCTCCTTTGAATCTGCCATCTCCTACAGAAACGCCATCTGTTTTGAAGGTACTTCTGAGCTTATTATCCTTCCTGTATGGGCTGCGGGTGAATCGAAACGTGATATTGATTTTAAAAAAGACTTTGAACATTATTCTCCTTTAATGGCAGACAGTGTTAAGCGCTCAAACAATGACTTAGATATTATTAAAGATAGAATGCTTCGGGAATTTAAAGTTGATGCTAATGTAGGTAAGCCACAGGTTGCTTATAAGGAAACTATTAGTAAAGCTGTTGATATAGAAGGTAAGTATATTCAACAAAGTGGTGGTCGTGGTCAATATGGCCATGTTTTGCTTAAAATAGAGCAATTAGAAGGTGGAGAAGGATTTGAATTTGAGAATAAAATTGTTGGAGGTTCTATTCCTAGAGAATATATTCCTGCTGTGAAAAAGGGTGTGCAAAGGGCTATGGAAAATGGTGTGCTTGCAGGATATCCTGTTGTGGATATAAAAATAACTCTTTATGATGGATCTTATCATGATGTGGATTCTTCTGAATTAGCTTTTGAAATAGCTGCTTCACAGGCTTTTAAAGCAGGCGCAAAGAAAGCTTCCCCTATTTTGTTAGAGCCTATTATGAATGTTGAAGTGCTTTCTCCTGAAGAGTATTTAGGTGATGTTATCAGTGATTTGAATTCTAGAAG
>CAJYBK010000089.1 GCA_913064955.1 uncultured Flavobacteriales bacterium | reverse complement strand
TAATGGTATTTATTTTGTCAAAATGTTTTTGAGTAAGATCTGCCTCAATAATTAATTTTTTATTTTGACTTACAACTGCCAAAGGTGTTCCTACCTCTACGTATTGACCTTCAGAAACCAACAAATTCTTTAGAAAACCTCCAATTGTAGAAGATACCTTTATGCCGCCAGAGGAGTAGTTCTTGGCATGTAAGTTATAATCAATTAAAGCATTTTCATATTCCGCTTTGGAGTCCAGCAATTCCTTTTGTGAAATAATTTGATCTTTAATGAGGTCTTGATTTCTTTCGTAGTTTGTTTTGGCTAAATCAAGACTCACTTTAGCCTGCTGAAATTTGGTATCTACATTATCCACACTTATGTCGCTGTTAGATATTACAAAAAGACTTATTCCTTTTGATATGGGTTTGCCAATAACCAAACCTTCTTGTCCAAAAATGACAATTCCACTAGATTTAGCAGAAACAACTACTTCATCCCCTGGTGCTGGTCTAATCTCACCAGAAGTCTCAATGATTTCATTGAAATCTGACAGTTTCACTAACTGCGTAGCAAACTCAATATTCCATAATTGGTCTTTATTAAAGTTAACTTGAGATGGCGTCAAATCATTATGTCCAATTTCTTCAGCGCTATGTTCATCTGTGTATATTTTGAAAACTTCTGATGAAACACTTTCCTCATTGACATATACTGTGACCGTTCCAGTGCCATGCATGCTAGGAGTTATTGTTGCGATAAGCAGATTGTTCTTTTTTTCAATCTCAACCTCATTATAAGTATTGCTTTCATTCTCAAAAAACACCACTTTAATGTCTTCGTTGATAGGTGAATAGCCATTGTATAAGTCAGTAACATATATTTCTAGTTTGTTTTCTTTGCCCTTGACGAAAGGCTTTGTCTTTATAAACACTTCGAAATGATCAGTGAATAAAGTTAAATTGAATGGCTCCAATCCGTGTTTGTGGACTGATTTCTTTTTATTGTCACTGCATCCTATAGCAACGATCAATAGTATTGCCATTGGCAATAATAAATTTTTCATAAATAATAATTGTAAGTAAATACCTAGTGAATGCCGAATGTTAGCAGATAGTTTGTTATAAAACTATCCTAAGTATGTAGGGGGAGCTTTTTCTCCGGAACGAATAAGAAAGGGAGAATGGTAAATCGGAACTTTGGACTCGATTAAACCAATGTATTTGTCAAACTTTAATGCAGATTCAAACGGTTTGTAGAAAGAATAAATAACTACTGCATTCTGTACTATAGAAATTAACTCAAGTTGACCAGCATCAGCGTTAGTGAAATTTTCTTCCACATGTGAAATGGTGCAAAAGAAATGTTCGAATGACGAGTGACCATCCGAATCGTGATCGTGATTGTGTCCATGATCATGTTGGTGTGCATGATTGTGAACATCTTCTGTCGAGATGGCACAATGAGAATGTGGCACAATGACATGCGCTAACAATATCAAGTTAGCCAAAGCGATTAAAAATATGCCTATAATGTTTCTCATTTACCTCACAAATATAAATATTTTTAAGCAATTCATTAACTTCCTAAAAATCAAAAGTTAATTAATCCAATGTTAGCCTATTAGCGCTAATTAATAATCAATTACCTTTGTTGTTCTAAATAGCATTTAACAATGACTTCTTTTCAAGATTTAAATATTACCAAACAATTGCAATACGCAATTGACGACCTCAAATTTGAAAGACCAACACCTATTCAAGCGGAAGCATATCCAGTTATTTTATCTGGAAAGGATATGGTTGGAATTGCGCAAACGGGAACAGGTAAAACATTTGCCTTTATGTTGCCAGTCTTACAAGATTTAAAATTCTCCAAACAAGTAAGTCCAAGGATTATGGTTTTGGTTCCAACAAGGGAATTGGTGCTACAGGTTGTCGATAATATTGAAAGCTTTGCTAAGTACATGAACATTCGTGTTCTGGGAGTTTATGGTGGAACGAACATCAATACCCAAATGCAGAAGGTAGCTCAAGGTTGTGACATTATAGTTGCAACACCTGGAAGATTGTATGATTTAGCTTTAGCAAATTCATTAAGTTTAAAAACCATCAAGAAATTAATTATTGATGAAGTGGATGTGATGTTGGATTTAGGTTTTAGATTTCAATTATCCAATATTTTTGAATTAATGCCTAACAAGCGTCAGAATATAATGTTCTCTGCAACGATGACTGATGAGATAGATGCATTGATTCAGGATTTCTTCACGGTTCCTACAACTGTTTCTATTGCTGTTAGTGGAACACCTTTAGAAAATATTAGTCAGCAGTGTTATACAGTTCAAAATTACTATACTAAAGTAAATTTACTAGCACATTTAATCAGAGACAAAACAACACATAGCAAAGTTTTAGTTTTTGTGGAAAGTAAAAAAAGTGCAGATAGACTTTTTGAAAGATTAGAACCAATTTTTGGAAATGAGATGTGCGTCATTCACTCAAATAAATCTCAGAATTACAGAATTAGATCAATAGAGCAATTTGAGCAAGGTAAAAACAGAATTTTGATTGCCACTGATGTAATGGCTAGAGGTCTTGATTTAGATAAAATTACACATGTAATAAACTTTGACACTCCCAACTATCCTGAAAATTACATGCATAGAATTGGTAGAACGGGTAGAGCAGAAGAATTAGGGAATTCTATTTTATTTTCTACCGAAAAAGAGATTGAATACAGAGATGCAATTGAGAAATTAATGGATTACAAAATTCCATTGCAGCCTTTCCCTAAAGAAGTAGAATTAACTTCTGAATTAACTCCTGAAGAAAGACCGGTCAAGAAAGAGTTGAATTTGGGTAAGAAGATTCAAAGAGATGAAACTAATTCTGGTTTTCATGAAAAGAAAGAGAAAAACCTAAAAGTTAATAAAGGAGGTTCTTATCGTGAAAAATTGGCTAAAAAATATAAAAAGCCGCAAAGGAGAGGGGATAAGATTCAAAATTCAAAAGCACGTAAAAAATTCTAAGATGAAAAAGTTCCTTCTAATATTCTCGCTTTTAACAACTTGCTATTTAAGTGCTCAACAGTATGAGCCAATGTTGGATGAGGGAAATGAATGGCATTTTACAACTTGCTACAGTGGTTGTATAACCGATGTATATGTGGCATATGATGATACCGTTGTTGGTATCCTCGATTATAAAATATTAGATGGGTTTCATTATGTATCTAGAACATTTCTACTTCGAGAGGATGTATCTGATAAAAAAGTCTATTTAATGAAAGTAAATCCAACAAAAAATGATGAATACTTATTGTATGACTTTTCCTTAGTTGTTGGAGACACAATTGAAATAAGTAATCCAATCAGTCCTTTCCCTAGTAATGGAGGTTATTTTAGGGTCGATTCGATTGTTTCGAGACCAATTGCTGATGGTAATAATTACAGACATTTTTATTTGTCTCCAACCGCTTCAAACACAGTAAGTACATTGCCGGCAACATGGGTTGAAAGCATTGGCTCATTGTCACTAATTAATTCACCTGGAGGTTATCCTGATATTAATGAAGTAGGGCATTTAAGTTGTGCGTTTAAAGGAGGTGACTTACATTATGCACAGTTTGATTCTATTTCAGATTGTTCACTTTTGTACGATTTATCTGTAGAAGTACCTAGCATAAAGTATGCGGTGTATCCAAGTATTACAGATGATGAAATAAATGTTATTGTGGAGCAATCGGATATTGATCTGAAAATCATTTCCATTCGTGGCCAACTAATGAAACAAATGAGATTAAATCAAGGCAAGAATGTAGTTGAACTAGATATTGATAAAGGGATATATTTAATCCAATTGACGGATAGAAAGGGGAGTGTTGAAACAACTAAAGTGGTGCTTAAATAGTTATTTTTTCTCAATTCTTTTCAAGTTTCGTCCACCGCACTGCCTTATAAAACTTTTAGCCTCTTCTATTAAGAGATCATCTGGCTCTGTATCGTTTATTTTTTGGGATAACTCTTGAAATCTTTTATCCGCTTTGAGAGCTAATTGGTCAACTTCCAGCGAAAGCGGATTGAAATTTAGTAGTTTTAAATTTTTGATATCCCTTAACCGTGACAATGCTACATAACCTTGTCCTCTTTCAAATGTTTTACCCAAATCTAGTTCAGCAGCATCTAATGTCATTCCTTGACTTTTGTGAACAGTAATAGCCCATGCCAAACGCAAAGGGACTTGCTTATAAGTTGCCAAAGGTCTATCTTTTTCATCATTAATAGACCATTCTTCTCTTGTAGCTTCGATAATGTCATCTTCGCTTGTTCTTACTAGTGGATAACCCTCATCAGAATAATCAACAACTTCGCCTAAAGTACCGTTGATGTATCCTTTCTCTGGATTATTCTTTACAAACATAACTTTAGCACCAATCTTCAAAGGCATAGCATCCGGTGTAATTACTGCCTTTTTCAGTGCTTCTATAATGGATTTATCTCCGCTTGTTTTCGCTTTAAAAATTTTACTCATACCGGGTATGTCAGCGAGATGTGTGTTATTGATGAAGTCTACATCTTCATTATGAGTATATAACTTAGTAGGAAATACACCTTCGTTAAATTCTGTTTTTGATGCATTGCGCAAAAGCTTTATAGATCTGTCAGAAATTTGAGCCGCCCTAATCTCATCAAGAATCGAACTTAGATCGTTTTTACTTTGTCGAAATTGTTCCGTTAAATAGCAAACTTTAAAATCAGCATATTGCCATGAATTGGACATAAAAGCAAATTTGTCACTACTTCTTTCTCGGTATTTCCCTATCGGAGGTAACTGAAAAAAATCCCCGCACAATACTACTTGCAGCCCTCCGAAAGCTTGTGGATTATCTAGGCAAAAAGATAAAACTTGATGAATGGAGTCTAACTGCTCACGATGTAGCATGGATATTTCATCTATTATTAAAACCTTGACTTTTTTAAATTGATCGGTTAGGTATTTTTTCTTTTTAAGGTTGGTTAAATCCTTGGTAGATAAAACTTGTTTGATTCCAATTCCAGACCAGGAATGAATAGTACTTCCTTTAATATGCGTTGCAGCAATACCAGTAGATGCAGTAATAGCAACTTTAATTTTGGCATCCTTAAGATGTTGTACAAATTTATTAATCACGTAGGTTTTACCTGTCCCGGCTGATCCTGTCAAGAAAACATTTCTTCCGGATTTGAGTAATAACAACGCTTTTTCTTGAGTCATACTAGACTTTTTGTTTTGAATGTTAAAGTTAGGCAAGTAACCTAGTCAAATAACAAATTTATAGTAAGGATATTCACAGCAATGAGTGAATACAAAATATTAGTGATCAAAATCTAAAAACATAACATGATTGGGATTAGAATGATTGTCAGAAATCTTAAACTTGTAATCACCAATTTTCTTGAACCCCATTTTGGTATAGAATTTTAGAGCTCTAATATTTTCAACCCATACATTTAGCCACATTCCTGATTGCAAATTGGATTTAGTAAAATCAATATTATATTCCAAAAGTTGATTTGCTATACCTGAGCCATAGAACTCCTTTACAATATATAACCTTTCCATCTTGGTAATAGATGTCTCTTTGAGGTTAGAATTGGCAACATTAAAAGCGATTTTAGAGTAACCAGCAAGTTCACCTTTACAGAAGATTAAATAGAAGTGATTCTCAGAATCCTTGAGTTCTGAAGCAAGAGCTGAAGCGTTTAAGTTTTTGGAAACATAATTTTCAATATCTGCTGGACTAGCACTGTGACCATGACTGGTATAAAACGTTTGCTTACTCAATCTTAGAAGCTGATCCAAGTCTTGTATAGTTGCTTTGCGTATAATGCCAGACATTCTTATTTGACTAATTGTCTAGTTCCTAATAAAGCAAGTGCTTTTTATCCGCTTTTTTCCATTTTGCCTTATAGTCTGAATCTGCAAAATAGATTTTCAAGTCCGCTTTGTAGTCTGCATCTACAAAATAGATTTTTTTATCAGCCTTGTAATCTGAATCTACAAAATACCAAAGACCTTCGTTTCCTTTAGCTTTATAATCAGCGCTTACTTTGTAAACAATTAGGTCGGCCTTATAATCAGCATCAACTACATACACTTTTAAGTCTGCTTTGTAATCTGCATCGGTAGAGTATATTTTCTGAGCTTCTGAGGATACTGTAAGTCCAAGGACAAATATCATTGATAGCACTATGTTTTTCATGTTTATCTGATTTAAATTTAGCAATAGCAAATTTACACATTTATCATCATTAACGAAAAGGAATAGAAATGAATGGAATTACTTTTATATTTTAATGGATTAATATTTATTTTTACGTTATGAAAACAGAAAACTGCCCCTGTGGAAGAAACAAATCTTATGATGAATGCTGCTCCTTAATTCATAAGGATATTTTTTTAGCGAAAACAGCAGAAGATTTAATGCGGTCTAGATATACCGCTTTTGTTAAGGCCAATGGAGATTACTTAATGCAAAGTCAGCATTCTTCAACTAGAAAGCCTACTACCAAGCATGATACAGTAAGATGGGCAATGTCAGTGAAATGGCATGGGTTGGAAATAATTGATGCAGTTAGAGGCTCTGAAAGTGATGAGCAAGGTACTGTTGAATTTAAGGCTTTTTTTATGGAACGTTTTATGAATCGATCCATTCACGAAAATTCAGTTTTTATTAAAGAGAATGGTCATTGGGTTTATTTCGGAGAAGCGGGGTAATTACCACCAAGTAATAAATAGTTTACTCAATTTTTCAGTATCTGATTTAACCCAGCAAAGCGGACTTCTTTTTTTTCTAATTAAAGGCAATACTTTGATTTCAAAATCCACAAAAGATTTCCATTCCACGTCTTTGTTAGGTTCGCTCAACCATTCAACTTTTTCAGGCATGTGAAAAGTACATTTGGTTAATAAATCAAGATTTTTATAATTGATGTATTTTCCAGAGACACATTTTTTATTGATTTGAATGAACTCAACATCATCATTAAGATATGGTACCAATAACTGGGCAAGAAACATTACATTCTGATTTACTCCCTGTAATTTAACACCAAGATTAAGAAGGCTTTTCTGTGTGCTTTTATGATTTAGTAATGGTAATTGTTTCTTTTCTAATTTTTGTAACTTATCGATTAAGCTGTCTTTTCGGTTTGGCCCTATCCAATGGTCAATTTCAGAATTTCCTACATCTTTGTCGTATAAGTAAAATTTATAAATGATTTCTGTATGTGTGATTTTATCATCTTTTAAATGAAGACAATCTAATTCACCAAGCGTAACTCCATCTTCAATTATTTGCAAGTTTTGACAGAGGATTTTATAGTCATTGTCTGCCAATTGATGAAAAACAAATTGCTCTACACGATTACCTAATCGCATTTTCGTAGGTACATGAATTGATTTAGAAAAAGAGGAGTTATTAATATCTTCCATAAAGGTAAATGGAAGTCCCACATTGTTAATAAAAATAGAAGCGGTCTGACAAAAACCTTTGTATTGACTTTGAATACTCAATTTTCTAACCTTTAGTTTTCAAAATGTCTTTCATTATTTTATAATGATGACGCGTATGCATTTGTAAGAATTTAATGGTTTTATCTTTTTTTATGTTTCCAAAATATGGATGATTAAAAAAAACTCCAGAAGGCAATGAATTTAATAATTCAAGGTTAGTCTTGGCTAGTGCTAACTTGTCTTTTACATCAGATATAAGAATTTCTTCTTTATTGTTGACAGCTTTTGGGGCACGAGCTTTTCCTCTTGGAATGGAGCCTTTTGTAAAAATCACAAGTCGTACAAAATTAAATTTCCATCTATACTCTTTGGGATTGGATTTAACTAAAAGGTCATAGACGTTGTTAATCACTGTAAGTGAATGATCCATGTGCCAATCAATACCTCTTTCAGATATGGATGTGTTTTTAACGCTGACATTTGGCAACATCCTTTCAAGTTCTTCTATTTCCTTTGATAGTTTCATCTCAATTATTATTCAATAAATACATTTCCTTCTCCCTCATCTGTGATGTAGTTGTTGGCAGATGCTTGCTTCGTAATGTAAAAATCACCTCTACTTCTTAATTCTACTCTAACTTCTTCGGAAGCGTTCAAGTAGAAATCTCCTATGCCTTGACTGTGACCATGAGCTGTTTTGCAATTCAGTCTTGAGGCATCCATAAAGCCAGAGCCATTGGCATACATATAAAGGTGATCACAATTACCTGAAAGTGTTGCGTCTATGCTACCTAGTTGTCCATCAATACTAGTGTTTGTGTTATTTAATTTTAAAACGATACTGCTAAAACTTTCGTAAGATGCTATGTGGATATCAGAGTTATACTCATTTTGGTTTTCAACACCGCCAAAGCCATACAATAGCAATGTATCAATTTGTGTGCAATGATAAATTGCTATTAAAGGTTCGTAAACTCGTGTGAAATTACAACGATTTCTATTTTGAAAAACAATGGAATTACCTTCTTTGCTAAATTCAATAAAGGGTAACATGTTTTCACCACCGACTAGTTCAATGTAATTTAAACTGTCTTGTACTATGGTCATTCCAATATCGTCATTTAAGGTGACATTTGCAGCTGTTACATTCGGTATAATTAGCGTAGTAATGTCTCCAGTTTTTTTTGCGCACCTTCTTTCTGAAGAAGGTTTACAAGATGCAAAAACCGTGACGATCAGTAATATGTAATAGATAATTCTCAACGTATTCTATATCCAATTGTTAAATTGAAAAAATCTGCGGCTGCCCAATGTGATTTGAGCAATAATTGGGCGAAAAGGAATCTATTAAAATGATATTCTACAATTACTTTATTATAGATTATGGCTTCTGGAGCTGGTTTGTTTAATAAGTATGTTCCTAAAGCCAATCCTACCCGTATTTTATTGAAATGCTTCAAGTAAGCTGCAGAAACACCCATTTGCAACCACTTAGAATACTCATCATAAAGTGCCATGTTAACATAATTATCCAAAGCTAGAGACCATGACGAAAATTCGGAAACTCTTCTTGTCTGTGTAAATGTCATAACTCCGACAAAGAATTTGCTTCCTAAAGGAGTGCTGTTCTCCCTTAATCCTGCACCACAAGTGACAGATGTCTCCCATAAACTGTATGGTAATATTGATATTACTGCTAAAGTGTCTGGTCCTGGGTATGTGTACTTTCTTAATTGCAATCCTGTGTTTAGATATAAATGAAAAAAGTTAAGACCGAGATTAGGTTTTTGAACGCTTGCATTTGAAAAGTGTGATAAACCTAATCCAACATTAATCAATCCTTTTTTTGCAATTGAGATATCTTTCTCCAGTCTTAATTGAATATTAGCGTTAAAATTACTTCCAATGGCGCTGTTTTTATGGTTAGAATATTTATCAAATTTTTGTGTTGCATACCCAACTCCAAAGCCTGCTCTAAATCTAATTGGATAATTTGCCTCATACAATGGTAGAGCACCAAAAATATTTAAAGAATGCATGTCTCCCAATAAAATTGGTGACCCGGACTGGTTGTATCCATAGGTAAGTCCGAAAAAAGGGAATTTATAATGCCGTTGAAAAGATCGATCACCTTGAGTTCTATAAATAACTGTTGCCTCCATTTTGTACGAAGGACCTTTAAGTAGGTGAGCGGTAACTGCTTTGTGAGGAGCAAAACCGCCCACACCGAATCCTACACTCAGACTCATCGCTTTATTTGAAAGCTGACTGCGTGCACTCATTGAAATTAGGACAATTAATACTGCTATTAAATATTTCAATCGTAATACTTTTAAGATATTTGCAAATATAATTTATTCTAACTACATACTAATTAAAGTTATTTAAGTGCATACTAAAGAAGAAAAACTAGCGGCCTTTTCCAGATTACTGGACATTATGGATGATCTAAGAGAAAAATGTCCTTGGGATAAAAAGCAAACCATAGAGTCTTTACGTTATCTCACAATTGAAGAAACTTATGAATTGGCGGATGCAATTTTAGAAAATGACCTACAAGAATTGAAAGGAGAAATTGGCGATTTAATGCTTCATATGGTGTTTTATTCCAAAATTGCATCAGAAACAAATGAATTTGACATTGCCGATGTTTTGAATGGAGTTTGTGATAAACTAGTTGAAAGACATCCTCATATCTATGGGGATACCATTGCCGAAACTGAGGAAGAGGTGAAAGCAAATTGGGAAAAGATTAAATTAAAATCTGGTAAAAAATCAGTATTGCAAGGGGTGCCCAAATCCTTGCCTGCAATGGTGAAAGCGACTCGAATACAGGAAAAAGCACGTGGAGTTGGTTTTGATTGGGACAATAGTGAACAGGTGTTTGAGAAAGTTGTCGAGGAAATCAATGAATTGAAAGAGGAAGTTACACAAGCCACAGATAAAGTAGAAGATGAATTTGGAGATGTGTTATTTTCGTTGATAAACTATGCTAGATTCGTGAACGTGGATCCTGAAAGTGCCTTGGAAAGAACTAACAAAAAATTTATAAAACGATTTCAATACTTGGAAGAACAGTCAAAAAAAGATGGTAAGGAATTATCGGAAATGACCTTGGCAGAAATGGATGAGTATTGGAATAAAGCGAAGGAGTTATAGGTTTTTTAAAAGAAAAGAGTTGAAAAGTTTGTTGTGCTAAGGTTTCAAATGCATGGTTAGTATATATTTTCGCACAAATAATTTAATTAAAATGAAGAGAAATTTTACAAAATTTACATTATTAGCCACAGGAGCATTGATGCTTTCTAGTTGCGCTACTATAATGAGAAAGGACAAAGTGCAGACTGTAGATTTTGCACCACAGCAAGAAAATACAATGGTATTTGTTAACGGTATTTACAAAGGTATGTCTCCTGTTTCTATGGAGGTGAGTCCTACTGAAGAGTATGAAGTTACTTACTTAAAGAGATCTTATCTTTCTGAAAACTTCACTTTAAAGAAAGGAATTATACCTAAGTGGATGATTGCTGATTTAGCATGTTTACCTGTTACTGCTGTTGTTCCTGTGATAGTAGATGCTTCTACTGGAGCTTGGAAAGGAATTAAAACTAATAGCATGCCTTCTTCATTGAAACACTGGTCAGATGTGGAAAATCCTAATGATTATTTGAATAGTTTGTTTCAAATTGAAAACCTATACTTTGAAACTGGTAAAGATGTTATCAAATCAGAGGCTTATGCTAATTTAGATAAATTGGCAAGTATTTTAAATAACTACCCAGAAGTAAAATTGGCTGTTCATGGACATACTGATAAAACTGGTAGCAGAGATGGAAACGTTGCACTTTCAAAGAAAAGAGCTGAATCTGTTAAAAGTTATTTAGTAAGTAAAGGAGTAGATGCTGCTAGAATTAATTCTACTGGTCACGGCCCTGATAAACCATTACTTGAAGGTGATTCAGAAAATGAATACCAGTACAATAGAAGAGTGGAGTTTGAGTATAATTTATAATACACAAACTCAAGAAAAATATAAAACTCCTGCTTTTTAGTGGGAGTTTTTTTTGTTTTATCTCAAATGTGTAACAAAAAATATACATTTGTATACAATTATCCAGTAGATGAAAATTATAATAACAGGAGCAGGGGCTGTAGGCTACCATTTGGCAAAGATGCTCTCGAGTGAATCTCAAGATATCTACCTTATTGACACAAATGAAGAAAGGTTAAATTATGTCACTTCTCATATAGATGTTTTTGGCATTTGTGGTGATGCTAAAACTTTCGGTGTACTTCAAGAAGCTAAGATTGAAAGTTGTGATTTATTAATAGCGGTTACTTCCTCAGAAGAAACAAACTTATTGGTATCCATTATTGGTAAAAAGATTGGAGCAAAACAAACCATTGCTAGAATTTATGAATTGCATTCATCGAGTATAGATTGTGAGAAATTTTACAACGACTTAGGGATTGATACTGTTATTTCTCCTGTTATGCTTGCAAAGGATGAAATTATTAGATTAGTTAATCGTGCTGTTTTTACTGACGATTTAGAGTTTGAAGAAGGTAAGTTGTCTGTTTTTGGTGTGCATATTGAATCAGGTTCACCTTTAATAAATAAATCTATTGCTCAAAGTTCAGATTTAAACCCTAATCTATCTTTTAGACCAATTGCTTTGCACAGAAATGATAAGACAATAATTGTTACTCGAGAGACAGTAATTTTGGACAATGATATAGTTTATTTTATATCTACGCCTGAATCAATTGATCATATTATTGCCATTTGCGGAAAGCATTCGTTTGACATTGTAGATGTAATGATTATGGGTGGAAGTAGAATTGGAATTCTTACTGCTCAGGCATTAGAAAACAACTTTAACGTTACCTTGGTTGAGAGAGATAAAGAGAAGTGTGAAAAAATTGCAGGGGAGTTAAAGAAAACGCTAGTGCTCAATCTGGATGTGAGAGATGTGGAGAGTTTGGAAGAAGAAGGGCTTGCAGATATGGACGCTTTTATTGCTGTTACCGGGGATTCTGAAACCAATATAATGTCATCTTTGGTAGCAAAAAGTCATGGCGTTAGAAAAACTATTGCAAGAGTAGAGAATATAGATTATATACACCTATCACAGGCAATTGGTATTGATACCTTGATCAATAAAAAGATAATTGCTGCAAGTAGTATATTCAAATATGTTCGAAAAGGAGAAATTACTGCCATTGCCAGTTTGCATGGAGTAGATGCAGAAATTATTGAATTTAATGTCAAAGAGAATAGTAAAATTACGCAA
>CAJYBK010000088.1 GCA_913064955.1 uncultured Flavobacteriales bacterium | reverse complement strand
ATGAAAATTCCCAAGGCATCACTTTCTATTAATGATTTGATGTTCCAATCAAAGAAAAAGTCATAATCCAATGGCCATGCATTCTTAAAGTCATAATAAGGTTTTTGGAATCTTACCAAAAGTTCTGGAATCAAAAATGCAAACACCAATTGGAAGAAAAGCACTACCGTAGTTCTGAATATTTGATAAGCGTTGTGTCTATACTTAATGTACATTCTCACCGCCATCAATGTCATGGCCACACAATACATAAATCCATACAAGAACCATTCACTGGCATTGTTACCACTCAAGAAATTACTGATGCCGTCAACTAAGATGATGTTGTTGACCAAATATTGCGGAGCAAAGTACAGTGCCAAATAGATGGATACTAGATAAAGCGTAATGAGCCAAGCCACCCAACCTTTGTTGGTCATTGAACTGTGATAGATGCCGTTGTTTTTAATTCCAGCAGGTCCCCACAATTTAATAGTAGGGATAAGGTAGAGTAATGTGCCTAGGATGACTAAACCGAAAGTGAGCATGAACCATAGCATTGGATTTATTTTAGCGCCACTGTCAATAGTTAATCTTCCTACTCTCAACAGTCTTCCATTTTTAGGTTGTAGCTGATAATCCGCACCTAAAGTCTTGTTGATTTCCGTTACCTTATTTTGAAAATCAGTTTTAAAAGCCGCTATGTCAGCATACGATTTCTGATCTTCGTACATCCAATTGGTACCATCCTTTAAGGATTGTAACTTAACAGGGCTCTTGGAGAAAAGTGAGTCTAATAATTGTTCTGAATAGTGAATGCCATCCGTTTTACTCACAGCGCTATAAATACTCTCTAAATCTTCTTCTATGACTAGTTCGTCTGTGTACCATTTCTCTACAAGTGTGGTGTTGTGTGCATCAAAAACTTTTTGAAGATCATTGAAGTATACTTGTTTGTTAGTATATGTTTTGTCTAATACTTCAAGATTAATCGCAGTGGCCTTTACGTTAAGGGAGATACTATCTGCCTTGCTCCATTCTGTTTTGTCTAATCTACTTCTAAAGTATTCAGTAATTTTTTCTTCTGTCAATGTGAAAGACCCCTGAAATACGTTTAAAGTGAAAAACACAATTCCCACCAGAAAAACAATCAAACCAATTTTTTGTAAATATTTCATACTACTTAGATTGTTTTGAAAATGATAAAAGATTCTTCCAGTTAGCTTTTTTCACTGAAATAGTGGTGCCATTTTCTAAATTGAATTTGTTAGCGATTTCTTGCTCATGCTGTTTGTAGAATTCCGGATCAAAATTAGCATCCTTCAAATGTGTCAATACATATTCAATGGATCTTTTCTCTGTAAGCCATTTGTCAAATGCTTGGTGTCTCATTCTGATACCAAAAGTATTAATGCCTATAAATTCTTGTGTTTTTGGATTGAAATTTATCCTGACAGATTTCTTTCCTTTCTTGTCTTCCCAATAAAAGTGTTTTTCATTGTCTCGTGGAGTAGGGAATATCCAGCCATAGGTTTGGTATTCTATATCCATGAATTTGGCACTGTTAAACCAATGCCCAGGATTATAGACCGCTTTGTTTTTGCAAATATTGTTGGCTAAGGTTTTACCCATTATTTTTCCTGTATACCAAACTTGTTCTATGTTTCTTCTATCTCCTGAAGGGTGTTGTACAAATTCTGCACAGTCTCCAATAGCATAAATATCGGGGATATTAGTTTCTAAATATTCATTCACCAAAACGCCTCTTCCAATTTCTATATCAGAAGATTTCAGAAAGTCCACATTAGGTGAAACGCCTGCTGTCAATCCTACTAACTGGCAGTCAATCTCTTTACCATCTTTTGTAACGATTGATTTTACGCGTCCATTGGTATCTGGTTTTATTTCCTCCAATTCACTGTGTAATCGCAGGTCAATGTGATGCTCTAACATGTGTCTTTCTATGATGTCACCTTCTTCTTTGGAAATCACATTTCCCCAAAAAGTATCGTCCCTGACTAAGAATGTCACTGGATAATTTCTTGAGCGCAGCATTTCAGCTAATTCAATCCCTATCAAACCACGACCAACTATCACGGCGCTGTTGATGCCGCCTTTAGTGTTTTCTTCTAGCAAGTCTAAATCTTGTTTAGAGTAAAGGCCTTGTACGCCTTTTAAGTCTTGGCCTGGCCAACCAAATTTATTAGGCTTAGAACCTGATGCGATAATAAGTTTGTCATAACTAACTGTGCCGCCTGATTTTAATTGTAATGATTTAGATCCTGTACTGATTTCTTGTACGTAATCTTGTTGGAGGTCAATTCGATTCTTTTCCCAAAACCAATTCTCATAAGGTTGGGTATGCTCAAACTTCATATGCCCCATATAGACATACATTAATGCCGTTCTAGAAAAGAAATAGGGTGTCTCCGAAGAAATAATGAGAATCTCATGATTGCTATATTTCCTAATGTATCTAGCACAAGTCACTCCCGCAATTCCATTCCCAATTATTACAATCTTCTTTCTTTCCAATTTGGCGATTTTGTAGTAAGTCGTAAAGTTAATTTATTACTTACATAATAATTTGGCTTTTTTAATAAACTACTTAACAACCTTTACAAGTAATTAACGTCTAGCTATAGACTACATTATATTATTACCTTAGGAACATGAAAAATATTATCACCTTATTAATTACCTTCTTTTGCCTTTCCAATGTATTTGCTTCGCATGTGCCTGGAGGAAATATAACCTACGAATGTGTAGGTCCAAATCAGTATGTTGTTACATTAACATTGTTTGAGGATTGTGGCACAGCCTTTATCAGTGGTGGGAATCAGAATGTGAACTTAATGAATGACTGTGGATATAATCTGCCGAATTTATCCCTTCCAAATGTGGTTTTTCAAGAAGAGGTGTCGCAATTGTGCGCATCGCAACTACCATTTAGTGAATGTAACGGAGGAACATTACCAGGTATTTATATGCACGTTTGGCAAGATACCATAACTTTGCCTGGTCCTTGCGATTCATGGACTTTCTCACATTCCAGTTGTTGCAGAAATACATCTACGAATCTGATTGGAACTAGCAGCAATTTTTATTTCGAGACTGTCCTGAATAGTCAAACGGCTGCTTGCAATACTTCACCTTCCGTAACTACACAAATGATTCCTTATGTATGTGTCAATCAAGCGTTGACATATAATCTTGGTGTTTATGAGCCTGATGGGAATACGATGGTATATTCATTGGTAAATGCGGTTACAGCAAGTGGTGTCTCCGTTCCTTACCAAGCAGGTTATTCAGGAACCAACCCAATGAATGGGATGACCATCAATAGTTTAACTGGTGATTTATCATTCACACCAACTATAGTGGGAAATTTTGTGGTAGCAGTATTGGTGGAGGAATATGATAACAACGGTAATATAGTAGGTAGTTTAGTGCAGGATTTTCAATTTGAGGTAATCAACTGTCCTGCTAATACGAATCCTGTTGAGCCTGCAGGAATTACAAATTATACTGGAGACGGATCTTTAATTGCTCCTAATGAAATTTCAATGTGCGGAGGAGATAGTTTTTGTTTTGACATTACATTCACAGATTTAAATTCAACGGATTCAATTTTTATTGATTCCAACATTGACTTGGCATTGCCAGGAGCTACTGTTACACAATTAACTTGGAATTCACCTGCTACGGCAAAGGTGTGTTGGGTAGCCTCCAATACTGTGTCAAGTCCAACTTCTGTTGTTTTTAGTGCGAGAGACAATGCTTGTCCGATATTCGGAATGTCTTTTTATCCAATAATAGTCAAGGTGATAGAGAGCACGACTATTGGCCCTGATCAGACTATATGTGCTGGAGATTCTGCTGCTATTCTAGCAGAGGGTGGAACAGAATTTCAATGGGAGGCGCTACCTGGCGGAGATACCATTATCATTGGTAATACTTTTAGTTGTGATACATGTGCTTCTGTTTTTGCTACACCAAGTGTATCGACTACTTATGCTGTAGTAAGTGATTTGGGAGGTGGATGTATCAATACAGATACCATGACAGTTAATGTGGTTCCTGATTTTGCTTATACTTTGACGCAGAGCTCGACCACTTCTTGTATTGGTAATGAAATTCAATTGGAAGCTACACCAAATATTCCTGGCGCTTATGTTTATACATGGTCTCCGGCAGATGACTTAAGTGATCCTAATATTTCAAATCCAGTTTTTACACCTTCTTTACCTGGTGTTTATCAATATGCTTTGGAGATTTTAGGTCCAACCGGATGTGTTAAATATGATACCATAGAAGTGAATGTAGCGGCTGCTTATGCGCCAGATTTTACGATGACAGCTTCACCTTTAAATATTAACTGTGGCGACACTGTTCATTTAAATTCGGTTTTGAATTATTCGCCACCTGCTTTCTGCGGGCCTAGCATCAATACGGTTTGTAGTTCTATACCTGTGGTTTCGACAATTGGAGTGGCAATAGGAGCAAATACACAAACAACATATCCAGCACCTTTTGGAAACTGGTATCGAAATGCTAAGAATCAGTTCTTATTCACAGCTGCTGAATTAACCAGTATGGGTGTCGTTCCTGGTAAAATTACACAAGTGGCGTGGGAAGTATTGGTGATAAATGGTGATTCTATTTACAATGACTTTACTATCAATCTGGGGTGCACCAGTAATGATTCTTTGGTGGTTTGGGAAACAGGGTTGACCAATGTGTACTCTCCTCAAAATTACCAAATTAGTGTAGGCTTGAATGTGTTCCCTTTTACTACTGGATATAATTGGGATGGTGTTTCTAATCTCGTAGTGGAAGTTTGTTACAATAACCTGGCTACACCGTATACATTGAATTCAGAAACGCCATGGGAGAATACAGGGGTGAATAGGTCGTTGTATTATATTAATGATGGGTCACCTGCATGTCCGTATACTGGATTTGCTACACAGTCTCCTTTTAGACCGATCACTACGTTCACTTCTTGTGATTTGGAGCCAGATCCAGTGAATTACTCTTTTGAATGGTCGCCAACTAGTACAGTTAATGATGCCAATGCGGATACTACATTTGCGTTGCCTCAAGTAGATACGCAATATCAGTTAATTGTAACAGATCTTAATGGTGGTTGTGCGGATAGTGCGACAATAGATATTACGGTTCAGTGTTGTGAGACGCCAGTAGTTGCAGTTACAGATGTTACTTGTTTTCAAGGAGGTGATGGAATCATTAATGTTACTCCAGTAACTACTACGGTAGGTCCATATACAATTGAACTAATAGATCCTTCAACTTCTACAGTACTGCAATCAGACAATACTGTAATGACTGATGTGGACTTCGTGAACTTAGGGACAGGTACTTATTTAATAACTTTCTTAGATGGGACAGGATGTACTTCCGATACTACGGTTACTATCAACGAACCTGCGCAAATTGTGGTTAGTGCAGGTAATGACACTATTGTTTGTTTGAATGATTCTATACAATTGAATGCAAGCGGAGGAGTAGATTATCATTGGGTGAATCCAGTGAATATCTCTGATGCTAATATTGCTAATCCATATTTCTATGGTATTACCAGTCAAACACACTTTGTAAATATTACAGATGCTGATGGATGCTCTGGTGTGGCTTCTGTTTTTGTTGAAGTAGTTGGTTTACCTACTGCAGAGGCTGGTGAAGATGTATGGTTGTGCGAAGGTTTTGATACACAGCTTGCCGGAGCAGGAGGGCTGACTTACAATTGGACACCAATAGCGACATTAGATGATCCAAGTTTACCTAATCCCATTGCTTCACCGATTGATACTACAGTTTATTATTTAGAAGTATCAGATGTGAATGGTTGTATGAATCTGGATAGTGTAACTGTCTTTACAGATGGTGTAGTACCTACTTATGCAGGAAACGATACAACTATTTGTGAAGGAGATACTTTACAATTAGGAGGAAATCCTACTTCTGTAATAGGTTCTACATTTTCTTGGACTCCTGCTAATTTAGTCGATGATGCTACCGTGGCAAACCCATTGGCATTTCCAAATGTAGATACTTGGTTCTATTTAGAAACTACCAATGATACTTGTAGTGGAATAGATTCTGTTTTTATAACTGTCAATCCTTATCCTTTAGCAAATGCTGGTAATGATATTCAAATTTGTATAGGAGATACGGCACAATTAAGTGCTTCTGGAGGAGTAGATTTCTTATGGAATACGAGTACAGACTTAAGTGATGAGTCAATATTTAATCCATTGGCATGGCCTGCAGATACTACTGATTTTGTAGTGAATGTAACAGATGCTTTTGGTTGTTCTCAAACAGATACCATGATGGTGATTGTTAATCCTTTGCCAAATGCGAATGCAGGAATCAATGATACCATTTGTTTTGGAGATACCACGCAGTTATTAGCGAGTGGAGGGAGTTCTTATTTATGGAGTCCATTAGATAGTATTTCTAACGAGAATATTAATAATCCTATGGTTTGGCCAAGCGTCACAATCAATTACATGGTTGCTGTAACTGATAGCAATGGTTGTCTAAATAGGGATAGTGTTGAGGTATTTGTCCATGCTCTACCAATTGTAGATTTAGGGCCTGATGTAAGTATGTGTATTTTTGATAGTATCCAATTGCAAGCGACAGGTGCTGTAATTTATAATTGGACGGATGGTACCTACTTAAGTGATACTACAGTAGCTAATCCTTATGCTGATAACACTATGGATGATGAATTTGTCGTTATTGGAGAAGATGTCAATGGATGTATCAATTCAGACACAATCAATGTGCTGATTAATTCATTGCCAATAATCACAGCAGGCAATGATGTTCAGATTTGTTTTGGTGACTCTGTGCAGTTGAATGCTAGTGGAGGAGTGAATTATACTTGGGGTAATGCTGGTTCATTAACAGATGCAACTATTGCAGATCCAATTGCTTTTCCAAATGATACAACTGCTTTTATCGTAGTAGGAGAAGATGTCAACAATTGTTTTAACTCAGATACTGTGATTGTGGAAGTAAATCCTTTTCCAACCGTTAGTGCTGGAAATGACGTAGATATTTGTTTAGGAGATTCTACTCAGTTATTAGCTACCGGTGGTGATGTTTATTCATGGGAGCCAAGTAGTTTTGTAACAGATGCAAATATCTTCAACCCTTTGGCCTTGCCAGATACAACCATGCAGTTTTTAGTAACGGTTACAGATTCTAATTCTTGCGTTAATCAAGATTCTGTCATGGTGAATGTGTTTAGAATTTCTACCATTCCAGATACTACCATCTGTGATATGGAGAACGTACAGTTAGATGTATTTGGTTCTCCTGGCACGGTCTTTAGTTGGACTCCGGTTGATTACTTGACAGATCCAACTATTGCTAACCCATTTGCAACACCTCCTGTTTCTACGACTTATACTGTAGCTGTTTCTGATGTGGCGGGTTGTGAAGATCAAGCGAGTGTTACGATAACTGTAAATGATATTCCGCAACCTAATTTTTCCTACACTGTGGAGCCTGGCTGTGATGGAGTAATTGTAGAAATTACGGATAGTAGTTCATTAACAGATTTCTATTCATGGACATTTAGCAATGGCGAAATTAGTTCAGAAGCAAGTCCAACAATTATATTTGAATATGGAGGTGATTTTATGATGCAATTGACAGCAAGTAATCAGTTTGGTTGTTCTTCAGTGATTGATACAATGGCCGTAGCAGGTAGTTTTGTTGATTACTACAATATTCATATTCCTAACGTGTTTACACCAAATGGAGATCAAGAAAACGATGCATTCTGGATTGAAACACCAGGGCAATTGTCACAATGTCTTGAGTTAAATGTCTTCAACAGATGGGGGCAATTAATCTTTAAGTCTGCTGGAAACGTAATCTCATGGGATGGGAAAACATCCACAGGACAAGATGTGCCTGAAGGTACTTATATGTTTACCATTGTGCTGAAAGAGTATGTGTATGAAGGAACTGTGAGTTTATTTAGGTAGGGTGAACGCTTCACGTTCAGGTAATTGGTCCTAAGTAATAAGTATTACGATTTGATTCAGTTATTGTAAGAATTTTTTGTGATACAATATTGTGAAATCGTCATGACTATGTATAAGGTAATCCCAATATAGTGAAATGACCAGCGATAAATTACATAGACCTACATAGGACGTCTTACGTAGGACGTATTACGTGCTTCCAAAATCTCCTCAATATCTCCCAGAGTAAACCCTTTCGCTTTCAACAAAACCAAATAATGATACATCAAATCTGCTGCTTCGTTTTTAAATAAATCAGGATCATTGTCTTTTGCTTCAATTACTAATTCAACAGCCTCTTCGCCAACTTTTTGAGCTACTTTGTTTATACCTCTCTTGTAAAGTGAATTGGTGTAGGACGTATCATCGTCATTGTCTATTTTATCACTGATAGTCTGCTCTAGTTGATAAAGGAACCCTTTGCTGCTTTCTTCTTTAAAGCAAGTCGTTGCTCCCGTGTGACAAGCAGGTCCTTTTGGATTTACTTTAATGAGTAGCGTGTCTTGATCACAGTCTATGTCGATGCGCACTACGTCCAGGAAATTCCCACTGGTTTCTCCTTTCGTCCAAAGTCTATTCTTGCTTCTGCTAAAGAAAGTAACACGTTGCTCTTTTTGGGTCTTTTGAAAGGCTTCTTCGTTCATGTATCCAAGCATCAATACTTGCATGTTCAAAGCGTTCTGTATAATCACTGGAACTAGTCCGTCCCCTTTTGTAAAATCTATATTCATCTTCTTAATTAGTTATTCTTACGTTAATGATTTGTTCTCTTAGGTATTGTTTTAATTCAGGAATTGGAATCTCTCCATAGTGAAAGATGCTTGCTGCTAGTGCTCCAGTCGCTTTTGTTTGTTCAAATACTTCAATGAAATGTTCTTTAGTTCCTGCTCCTCCAGATGCAATCACCGGGATGTTGACCAATTCACTTACTTGCTTAGTAATGTCCAGTGCAAAACCTGCTTTGGTGCCGTCATTGTTCATAGAGGTGAGTAAAATTTCACCTGCACCAAGTGTTTCAATTTCTTTTGCCCAGTCTAATGTTTTAAGTGGAGTTTCTGTTCTTCCTCCGTGAACAAATACCTTCCATGTATCCCCAATCAATTTAGTGTCAATCGCTACTACTACGCATTGGTTTCCAAACTCCTGTGCAATATCACTAATCAGTTTTGGGTTCTTCACTGCAGATGAGTTTACACTTATCTTGTCTGCTCCTGCATTGATGATTTTGGATACATCCGAAACGGAGTTAATACCACCGCCTACAGTAAAGGGGATGTTAATTTCCTTAGCAATCTGTTTAACCAATTCTACTAAAGTGCCTCTGTTTTCTATGGTTGCAGCAATATCTAAGAATACCAATTCATCCGCACCTTGCTCCACATATTTCTGTGCTAATTCAATAGGGTCACCTGCATCGATGAGGTCCACAAAGTTGATACCTTTCACAGTTCTGCCATTGGCAATGTCCAAACAGGGTATAATTCTTTTCTTTAGCATAGTCGTTCCAATTCTTTAAGTGAAATATTCCCTTCGTAGATGGCTTTGCCTACTATCGCGCCTTCACAACCTATCTCAATTAAGTCTTCCAAATCTTTCATGGAAGATACGCCACCACTAGCGATAAGGTTGATATTAGTTTCGCCTAGGATTTCTGTGTACAACTCATTAGAGGCACCGGCCAACATACCATCTTTAGATATGTCTGTACAAATTACATTCGTAATCCCTTCTTTTTCATAGGCTTGAATAAATTTTAATACGTCTAGTTCCGAACTCTCCAACCAACCGTTAGTGGCAATTTTTCTATTCATACAGTCAGCGCCTAGAATGATTTTATCTGCTCCGTACGTTTGTAGCCATTCTAAGAAGAGTTCTCTATTTTGTGCCGCAATGCTTCCTCCGGTTATTTGTTGGGCGCCACAATCAAATGCTATGCGTAAATCTTCATTGGACTTCAATCCTCCACCAAAATCAACCTTCAAGCCAGTGTTATTGCTAATTTGCTCCAATACTTTGTGATTCACAATGTGTTTGGCTTTTGCTCCGTCTAAGTCTACGAGGTGTAAATATTGAATTCCTGCATCTTCAAACGATTTGGCAACTTCCAATGGGTTCTCATTGTAAATCTTCTTTGTGTCGTAATCTCCTTTGGAAAGTCTCACGCACTTACCATCTATGATATCTATGGCTGGTATGATTCTCATAATTCTAAAAAGTTTTTAAGTAAATGGTAGCCCACTGTGGCTGACTTCTCTGGGTGAAACTGCATCGCATAGAAATTGTCTTTCTGAAAAGCAGTGCCAAAAGGTAGGATATAGTCGCAAGTAGCAATGGTGTGTTCGTTTATTTCAGCATAATAACTGTGTACATAATACACATCATTATTCAAATCCACATCCTTGAAAATAGGGGATTGTGCCGAAGAGAAATTATTCCAACCCATGTGCGGTACAATGTCATTCTCTGGAAATCTTTTAACTGGTGTATCAAAAATCCCTAAGCAAGTGGTGTCGCCTTCTTCACTGTATTTGCACATCAACTGTAGACCTAAACATATGCCTAGTGTAGGTTGTTGTAAAGATTTAATTAGCGCGTCTAATTCCCTTTCTTTCAAATAGTTCATAGCGGTGCTTGCTTCTCCTACGCCTGGAAAAATAACCTTGTCGGCAGCACGGATTAATGCAGGGTCATCTGTGATAATACTTTCATATCCTAGGTTGGAAATGGCGTTCTGAACGGAGGTGACATTCCCTGCATTGTATTTTATAATGGCGATCATAAGGTTCCTTTTGTGCTCGGTATACTGTAATTATCTGTTTGTGTTTTGGCCATCTTGATGGCTTTGGCAAATGCTTTAAAAATTGCCTCAATCTTGTGGTGTTCGTTTTCTCCTTCTGCCTTGATGTTGAGATTGCACTTGGCAGTATCGCTAAAGGATTTGAAGAAATGCATAAACATCTCTGTGGGCATTTCTCCAATCATTTCTCGCTTAAAGTCTGCTTCCCAAACCAGCCATGGTCTACCGCCAAAGTCAATGCCTACTTGTGCTAAGCATTCATCCATAGGAAGTAAGAAGCCGTATCGTTCAATTCCTTTTTTAGAGCCTAGTGCTGTCAAGAAACATTCTCCTAGTGTCAACGCAACATCCTCAATGGTGTGGTGCTCATCTATTTCTAAATCTCCTTTTACTTGCACGTAAAGGTCCATGTTGCCGTGTTTGGCAATCTGCTCCAGCATGTGGTCAAAAAAGCCTAATCCTGTATTTATTTCGTTCTTTCCACTTCCGTCAAGGTTGAGGGTGGTGGTTATTGCGGTTTCTTTAGTGGTTCTGTTTATGGTTGCTTTTCTTGGCCTGGCTTTCAAGAATTGATAGATTTCTGACCAATTGATGGTGTTCAGTATTGCTGCATCTGTTGCGTCTTTACTGATGTAAATAGCCTGAGCATTTAGGTTGGTAGCCAATTCTACATCTGTCAACCTATCTCCAATTACATAGGAATTAGCCAAGTCATAATTGCCGTGAATGTATTTGTGTAATAGTCCTGTCCTTGGTTTACGAGTAGGGGCGTTGTCTTCAGGAAATGACTTGTCTATCAAGATTTCTGAAAAAGTAATACCTTCATTCTTAAAGGCTTGAATAATCTTGTTCTGCGTAGGCCAAAAAGTGTCCTCTGGGAAAGAGTCTGTTCCTAGTCCATCTTGATTAGTAACCATAACCAATTCGTAGTCCAATTCGTTGGTAATCCTTGCCAGCCATTGAAAAACACCTGGGTAGAATTCTAGTTTCTCCAAACTGTCCAATTGGTAATCTACTGGTGGTTCAATAACCAAAGTGCCGTCTCTGTCTATGAATAATACTTTTTTCATGCTTGTAGTGATTTTAATGCGGTAATTAATTGTTGGTTTTCTGCTTGTGTTCCTACTGTTATTCTTACACAGTTTTGGACAACTGAATTCCTATTTCTAATAATGATTTTTTCGCTAATCAATGTGTTGTAAATTCGGTTAGCATCTGTTACTTCTACTAGGAAGAAGTTGGCGTCAGAAGGGTAGATGTGCTTAACGAAAGTGAGTTGTTCTAGTTTATTCTTTAGTATCGCTTTTTCAGAAATGATATTATTTACATTGTCTTGATAACGAGCGATTTGATTTAAGTTATTAGAAGCAATAGTTTGATTGGGTAAACTAATGTTGTAAGGTGGTTTTACCTTGTTGTAAAGTTGAATAATCTCTTTGCTTCCATACGCAATTCCAACTCTCAAAGATGCTAATCCCCAAGCCTTACTCAACGTCTGACTAATGATCAAATTGGGGTACTTTTCCAATTGCTTTATCCATGAGGTTTGCTCGCTGAAATCAATGTAGGCTTCATCAATGATGACAATACCTTTGGCGTTACGTTTACCGGTTCATTCCAACAGCGCGACAGTGCTGCACAAGGTGCGTTTGTGAACGAGGGGCGCGTAAATCCATTTGATGGCACGGTGCCCCAATCACCTGATCCAGCGAACCCAGATAGCGGTGACCCAATTGTGCTGAACAACGCACCAGCCATGGGACAGCTTTTCGCCATTCCCTCAGATTTACGTTATTACATGGCAGACCGAGAGCGTGAAAGAACGAATGCACAGCTAACGTTCCAGTTTGCTCCTTCAGAAAAAATGACGGCCACGCTTGATTACACCTATTCAAAGCAAGACTTATACGAAGCTCGAGCCGAGCAATCGATATGGATGGATGATAGGTACTTCACCGAACTAACCTTTGATGATGAAACGGTAAAAACGC
>CAJYBK010000087.1 GCA_913064955.1 uncultured Flavobacteriales bacterium | reverse complement strand
CAAACTGTCTTATTTCAGTTAGCCACTTTCTAACGTCTGTATATGTTTGCCCCCTAGTAAGGTCAAACACCAGTAAAGCTCCAGCAGCACCTTTATAAAAAGTACTTCGGATAAATTCAAACCTTTGTTGTCCTCCAATATCCCATATCGAGAGCGTGGCAATTTCACCGGGTCTAAACTCTACATCTTTTGTTAATATATCCACACCCACTGTTAATTTGTAATTTGCAGCAAATCTTTGTTTAATGAATCTTTGAACCAAACTAGTTTTTCCAACAGCGGCTGCACCAGTCAGCAATACTTTCAATTTAAAACTTGACATGTAGCGTTTCTACTCCTTCAAATTTAACGATTTATATTTTTTTAATTTTTAACAACAACTATTTCCTCCGCAACAACTATGTTGGTCAAATAAGGCATTGATTGTGGCTTTAATTTTTATCCAGTTTTCAGCATCAATACAGTAGTTCATTGAATTACCTTCAACCGTACCTTTGATTATCCCCATTGTTTTCAATTCTTTTAGATGTTGACTAATAGTAGCCTGAGCTAAACCCAATTCATTGACTAAATCAGAATTAATGCAGGCTTCGGCCTTCAGTAAATGTTGCAAAATTGCAATTCTTGCAGGATGACCCAAGCCTTTTGCCAATGTGGCGATTGCATTTTGCTGTTCCGTAAAAAGATCTGTTTTTGTTATTCCCATAATTGTATATTGCAATATTACGATGATTAATTTTAAAAAGCAAATTTTTCAACTACTAATCCATGGACAAATTTTTTATATCCAAAGCTTTAAACAGTGCCGTTGGCGTAAAAGTTCTCCAAGAATCATTGAACTCTGCATTATTCATTGGAATAAATTGTGTTAAATAATTCTCTTCAAACTCCTGGATAACATGATTCATAAAACTAATACCAATGATATATCCACCGTCTAAATCTTCTAGTAGTTCCTCATAATAACAGTCGTCTTCATAATGAAAGTTAAGGACGTTTTCTCCGATTAGGATAATTTTGTCGATTCCAGCGTTTATTAAAATTTCTAAGAGGTTTCCTTTTAGTAATTGGATGTCATTGTGAATCGCATCATTCCATTCTCCTATAAGTTCTATAAAAGCATAACCTTCTTCATAATCCGCAAAAAGAATTTTAACAAATAAAGATTCCGACTCAATACTATCCCATTGCGGATGAATATAATGGTTATAGATGGTATCTACGTATTCGAACTCACTGTATTCCTTTTGATAATATGGTGAATACTCATCTTCTTCAGTGATATAGAATTGGCGCCAATTAAAATAAGGTTCGATATCCTGCATATTTGCAAGATTACTAAAAAAATCAATATGCCGATTGCTCCATCCATTTCAAAACCATTTCATCCGTAAGGATTTTACCAAAAACTCTGTATTTAGAAACAGTAAGTGGACTATGTGAATCGAGCGTCTCCGCAATCACACCATGAGCCTTATTATAGGGACTAGAATGCACAAATAACAAGTCTGCACCTTTCTTATAAACAAATCCTGTGTGATTGTCTAAACCAACAATATAAATATTGTCTTCCTCCGTATTAAGCCATTCCTTAATCTGACTCATATCCGCATTACTAAATCTCTTAACGCTACTTGTTGCAGAAAGTATCATCGTTTCGGATGCTGCTTGAGCCCATTTGACTCTTGGCACTTTTAACCCCAGGTCTCTTAGTGTTGTTGTGACAAAATAACCACAAGCAATATACCCTTCTTGAGGAACTTGTGTAGTTCCGTTAAAATCCCATTTGGTTCCATACCAAGATGGGAATATTTCCATGGTAAGTTCATGAAATAAATATGCTTTTGCCTGCTTAATAACAGTTTTTCTTTCAATACTGTTCGCGTTTGTATACTTCAAATTATATTGGGTTCTATTTTGCTCAATATCACTTAGCACCTGATCATATGGCTTGGATGGCTTTATGGTAAGTTCATTATTTGTGGTACATGACAACAAAAGAACAAAGGCTGTAATAACTAAATACTTCATAAAATACTTGTTTTGAATTCTATGAAAATACAATGAAACTTAAACTAATGAGTGGTCTACTTATTAACCGCGGTGAATGCTTAATTATTTGAACTACGAACTACAGGAAAGCATAGAACAACCTACCCTATCTTTGGCCCAATCCGGTCTCTTGGCAAACCATTTTTCCATATGCGGCTGTTCGTCATACGGGTTTTTAAGTAGTTCAAAAATCTCTTTCAGCAATGTATAATCTCCCTTATCTGCATCATCAATTACCAACTGAGCTATGTAATTTCTTAAAACATACTTTGGGTTGATTGCGTCCATATTTAATTTTCTTTCTTTGGAAGAAAGAAAATTGCTAGCAAGCCGTTCAGCGTATTTTGAAAGCCATAGCGTCCACTGTCCTTCAAAGTCCAAAAAGTCATTTTCATTCTTGTATGAACACATTTTTATTGTGGCTAAAAAATTTACCTTTTCATCAAAGTTGCTTAAATGTCTAAAAAACATGGTCATGTCTATTTCAGAGCTTTCCATCAATTGTTGAAGATCTTCAATCAGACTCTGATCATTTTCCTCTAGTGACTGTAACCCAATTTTATTTAACATCATTTTTAAATAATCGCCTTCGAATGAGTTTTTGTACGATCTTAATATGTCTTGAAGAGGTTCTACTTCTTCAATTAGCGAGTATAACGCATTAGCTAGCTGGGTTAAATTCCACAATCCAATGGAAGGCTGATTACCATAACGATATCTTCTATTTTGTGCATCAGTAGTGTTTGGCGTCCAATTAGGATCGTAATCTTCCAACCACCCATATGGGCCATAATCAATTGTCTGACCTAAAATTGACATGTTATCCGTATTCATCACCCCATGAACAAAACCAACTCTTTGCCAATTGAGAATCATTTCTTTGGTTCTATCCACCACCTCTTGAAAGAATTTTAAATAAACATCTTTACTAGGCTTTCCGAGATGATTATAATAATTCGTAATGGTGTAATCTACCAATTTTTGTAAGGTTACTTTATCTCTTCTAGCCGCAAATATTTCAAAATTTCCAAAACGAATAAAACTCTCAGAAACTCTACAAACTATGGCTCCCTTTTCAAGGGCAGGATTTCCATTGTACAGCACATCACGCATCACTTCATCCCCTGACAAAACAATGGACAATGCTCTTGTGGTAGCTACTCCCAAATGAAACATAGCCTCACTGCATAGGTATTCTCTAATTGAAGACCTTAGAACAGCCAAGCCATCAGCCCCACGAGAATAAGGTGTTTGACCAGCACCTTTTAATTGTAACGAAAATCTGCCATTTTCATTTTCTACTTCCCCTAAATTAATAGCACGTCCGTCTCCTAATTGTCCAGCCCAGTTTCCGAATTGATGACCTCCGTAGCACATGGCGTATGGTTTACTATTCTCAATTGATGAAGCGCCTGAGATAATTTCAAGCAATTCATTATCGACATTTGTCAATTTTAATTGACTCAACATTTCTTGTGAAACATGGACCACGCTTGCCTTTTTTGGAGACGTAGGGTTCACATATGAAAAACATGCTTCAAAAACCTGTCTTCTTTCTGGACCTTCCACCTTATCAGCAGGAAGACTATTGGTAAAAGTGTTGTTTAGAGTTGATTCTTTAAAAACAGACATAATATTTTCGGATGATTTACGCAAAGGTACTTCAAGAAATATGGAAACAAAAAAGCGAGCTATATTTACATAACTCGCTTTAAATATTTAAAAAGTGAAAATTACAATTTCACTACAATCTTATCAATTTCAGTATGAAGTTGCATTCCTCTTAGGTTTTTTGCTAGGATTACTCCATTTGCATCAATCAAAACATTGGTAGGTATTGAATTTACCTTGTATAATCTTGCTGCATCATTAGACCACTTCTTAAAGTCACAAACATGATATTTCCAGTCTAACTTATCTTGATCAATTGCTTTTACCCAAGCTTCTTTATACGCATCTAAAGAAACGCTGAAGATTTCAAATCCTTTTCCTTCCTTAAATTTAGCAGATTTGTACTTGTTATATGCTTCTACAACATTTGGGTTCTCGTGTCTACACGGCCCACACCAACTAGCCCAAAAATCTATTAAGACAACTTTGCCTCTAAGGTCTTTCAACGACATCATTTTACCATCTACTCCTGCCATTTCAATATTTGGAGCAATGTCACCTACATTTGCCCCTACTTTAGTTTCTTGAAACTCTGAAAACCAGGCTTTTAAAAACCAAAACTGTTTTTCAGGTGGCCAAGTAAAATTTGTTGTCAAAACAAAGGCAAACAATAACGGTACGAATAATTTAATTTTCTTCATGTGTATAAAAATATTTCAAGGAAACTTGCAAAAACTGTTCCAAGAATAGTTTATGATATTCTTCTAATATCCGCTCCTAAATTATTCAGTCTTAGTTCGATGTTTTCGTATCCTCGGTCAATTTGTTCGATATTATGAATAGTTGATTTACCTTTTGCAGAAAGTGCCGCAATCAACAGAGAAACTCCGGCCCTAATATCTGGCGAGGTCATTGTAATGCCTTTCAGCGAGGACTTTCTTTCCATTCCTATTACAGTTGCTCTATGCGGATCACAAAGGATAATTTGTGCTCCCATATCAATCAACTTATCAACGAAAAACAACCTGCTTTCAAACATTTTTTGATGTACTAATACAGATCCTCTTGCCTGGATAGCAGTCACTAAAATTATACTTAAAAGATCTGGAGTAAATCCGGGCCATGGCGCATCAGAAATTGTCATGATACCCCCATCAATAAATGATTCTATTTCATAAATATCTTGCTCTGGGATGTGTAAATCATCCCCTATCAACTCCATTTTAATACCCAACCTTTTGAAAATTGTAGGTATTACTCCTAATTCATTGTAACAAACATCTTTGATTAGAATATCAGATTGAGTCATTGCAGCTAAACCAATAAAACTGCCAATCTCAATCATATCAGGTAAGATTCTGTGTTCGCATCCACCTAACTTATCTACACCTTCAATATGGATCATGTTAGATCCAATTCCGGTGATTTTTGCGCCCATACTATTGAGCATTTTACAAAGTTGTTGTAAGTAAGGCTCACAAGCCGCATTATAGATTGTAGTTTTGCCTTCTGCAAGCACAGCAGCCATCACAATGTTAGCCGTTCCTGTAACAGATGCTTCATCCAAAAGCATATAACAACCTTTCAACTTTTTATTTGGAGCTTCTACTTTATAGAACTTAGTTTCAGCATCGTAAGTAAATTTTGCTCCTAAATCCTGAAAACCTGTAAAGTGAGTGTCTAATCTTCTTCTACCGATTTTATCACCACCAGGCTTAGGAATATATCCCTTGCCAAATCTTGCTAACAAAGGTCCAACGATCATAATAGAACCTCTCAAAGAAGATCCTTTTTGCTTAAACTCTTCTGTTAACATATAGTCAACATCAATTTCGTCTGCTAAGAAACTATATTTGCCTTTGTCTAATTTTTGAACCTTTACACCAAGAGCTTGCAATAAATTGATCAATTTATTGACATCCACAATGTCTGGAATATTTGAAATAATTACTTCTTTATCTGTAAGCAGTACAGTGTTTAAAACTTGTAACGCTTCGTTTTTGGCTCCTTGAGGAGTTAGTTCGCCCTTTAATTTCTTTCCTCCTATTACTTCAAATGATCCCATCTTCTATCTGTTGTTGTTCTTTTTTCTTCTGTGATTTTGATTCTTGTTTCGTTTGTTTGTGTTGGTTGCAACGATGCTGTTGGATTTGGTTTTCTTAAGGGTGTTTAAGATAACGTTTGTATCCGTAAATACTTCTTCTCCTACCTCAATTTTACCACCTGACATTTCCTTCAATTGCTTAATGATAACCGAATTATCCACTGCGTCCTTGTTCCATATTAGATATGAAGCTTTCAGCATATTTGCCAATTTAGCGCTTAAAATAGTTCTCTCTTCCCCTTCCGGCAATGCACTAGCTGCTTCTATCCAATCTTCTGCCAACTTGCCGTAATGGCCGAACTTAATTCTTCGTTGCGGATATTCTAACAATCTTGGTTTTGACCTAAAACTTTCTTTTGACGGCACCGGGTAAGGAGAGTCAATATCCAATTCAAAATTGGACATGATAAATAAGTGAGCCCACAATTTATGGTTAAAATCCTCTACATCTCTCAAATGAGGATTAAGTTGACCCATAACTTTTATAATAGCTTGGGCGCATTTATTACGTTCTTCTTTGTCCTCAATAGTCAAAGCAACACCTATCATATTCTGCACATTCCTTCCATACTCTGGTATAACCATGAGTTCTCTTTCGGTGTTGTACTCTAAAACTGTATTTTCTTTCATTTAATTCTTCTAAAATTCGATTCCCAAAGTTAACGATAATTATCGTATCAATCATTTGAATTCAAATGTTGACAATTTATTGCTAAATTATAGGTATTTCGCTTTGTTATTTTGGGTGTTGATTTTTAAATTTCAACAACAATTCTTGCATTTCTTCTAATTTATGCTCTAACTGATCGTAACTAACTTCAGTAGATTTATCCTCTTCCATTTCAGCCATTTGCATTTCGGCCTTAGCTTCATTCATACCTTCCATAATTACACCTATGAATAAGTTTAAGAAAATCATCGTCCCGATGAGGACAAAGGATACAAAAAAAGTGATACTAAGTGCAGACTGAGGTATCGATTTCACACACATATCCATATTATCCCCATACCCATAGTTTTCGCAGCCAAACATATTAATGTACATAATATCCGTCCAATCCTCCAAGGTTACAACTCTAAATAGAGACAGCATGGATGTCTGTAAATCTCCAAAGTGTAATGGGTCGTTTTCTCCAAAGAAAAACACACCTGCAACGGCATAAATGTAGAATAACAACAACAATAATATAGACACATACCCCATTGAGGGTATGGACTTTAACAATGCGCCAACCAACATTTGAAGTTTAGGTAAAGCTTTTATTAATTTTAAGACCCTTAACAACCTAAGCAATCTCAAGATAGCAATTGAGCTGCCCCCAAAAGGCATAAACGCAGCAGCAACGATAATAAAATCAAATACATTCCAGGCGTCTTTAAAATAGTTCCAAGGTTTCTTTCCTTCTCCAATCATTTTTACCAATATCTCAATAATAAAGATGACTAACACAATATCATTAAGCACTTCTAGAATGTTCTCATGCTTTGAAGAGAAATCAGGATATGTTGCTATTCCTACTAAAACACCAGCCACTAATATAGCTATCGTAACCATGTTTTGAAACCACTTTGATTCCGCAATTTTTTTACACTTTTCAACCATTTTTTCAAATTTTATGGCCGTAAATATAAAAACAACTAGGTTTTTTCTTTACACAATTCATGATTTTAGTCCAAAACCCATCTAAAAACAAATTAATCAGTTGCTACTTTTCTGTTCCGGTTCTGTTTAACTTACTTTAGTGGCAATTGAGCGAAAGTATCCCAAACTAAATCAAAATTAATACGCAACTTTCGTTGTATAAAGTAGATTTGCATTTATTATTTAACAATGAGCATGAAGATATTAGGATATATATTAACCCCCATTTTTGGAATTGTATTTTATTTATTACTGGGTATTTTTCATCCACTACAATGGATTGGTCTTAAAGTTTTTGGCTACGATGGACATAAAAAAGTAGTGGACTTCTTGAACCTACTTCTAATGAAATCAACCTTGATTTTGGGAAACCGCGTAAAATTCACGAATAAACAAAACATACCTACTGGACAAACTGTAATTTTTGTGTCTAATCATCAAAGTATGTTTGATATACCTGCATTGATTTGGCATTTAAGAAAATATCACGCAAAATTTGTGGCAAAAAAAGAATTAGGTAAAGGTATTCCGAGTATCTCATTCAATCTTCGCCATGGTGGTGCTGCATTAATTGATAGAAAAGATCGTGAAAAAGCATTAAAGACATTAGAGTCATTTGCAAAAAAAATTCATGATAAAAAATGGTCTACTATTATTTTTCCTGAAGGAACAAGAAGCAAGGGATCTGCGCCCAAATCATTCTCGCCTGGAGGCTTAGAGACAATAGTTAAACACAACCCAAATGCTTTAGTCGTTCCTATAAGTATTCAAGGTTCCTGGAAAATGTTTCGATTTGGGAATTTTCCACTAGGAGTGGGAAGTAAAATCTATGTAGAAACATTAAAGCCATTATACGCCAACTCCATGAGTTATCAGGATTTATTTGATTACTTGGAGAAAACGATTACTCAATCTGTTCTAGCTAAAGCATAATTCGCAAGAATTACTAATTTTGCCCTAACAAATGGCTCCGTGGCGCAACTGAATAGCGCATCAGATTTCGGCTCTGAGGGTTGCAGGTTTGAATCCTGCCGGAGTCACCATTTTAAAAAGTCAACTCGCTAACAATAGCAGGTTGACTTTTGTCTTTTCCAATATTACCATATCAAAACAAGGATAACAACTTATTATACAGCGTTTTTCCATTCAACTATTTTTGGTCTTGTGTTCTCAAAAGAGAAGAGCCAATCCAGATTCCTACAATCCTCCAACAAACTTCTATAAAATATTTCACTAGAAGAGCACTCACTCAACGTGTCGAATAAAAAAACTTGATTGCTCAGACCTTAGGCCTACCAACTAAAATCATAATTCAAAAAAGATGTCAATTTTCAACACCACTTAAAGTTCCAATTTTAGAAAAACATTCCCATTACAGGAATAAAAAAACAAAACAAAACACACAACCTTCTGATATAGTGAGGATTAAATTAATGGCCCAGGAGTTGACTAATGACTACACAGTAATAACTAAAACTATACATTATGTCACAATCAAATTTAAAAGTACCAGGAGAAAATGACACCAAACTTATAAACGAGAGAGAAAATTCTCCATCACCAAACATTGAGACGTCAAATACAAACAATACTAAAAACACTATTGATTCTAATTCAGATAATGAATATGACGATTTTGGATTTGGGGACACACTATATTTTTAAGCATCTCGAATAAGACCAAACAGTCCCAAATAAAGAATAAATTCCCATAAACGGAATACACTCCACAGCACAAAACCAACAACAACCTAAAAAACAGCAACTTAGGTTAGTGGCGCAAGATTTGAATTACTCAAATCATTAGTAATTAATAAAAATATAAAATTATGCAAAATCAAATTAACAAAAAGTTATTCATTGTTGATGACGATCCGTTTTGGACTGGCATTCTTCTAAACATGCTAACATCGATAGGCTGCACAGATATAGAAACTTTTAACAACGGAAAAGACTGCATCAATAACATGCATTTAAACCCAGGAACAATTTTCTTGGACTACCAAATGGAAGGGCTTGATGGAATTGAAGTTTTGAATCAACTAAAGCGACATGACTCAACCACCAATGTGATATTTGCAACTGCATTTGAAGATTTGGAAATAGCTATGACAGCACTTCAAAACGGATCAAAAGACTATATCCTTAAAACCAATGTCACTATAAGCGATCTACATAGAATAGTTCAAAATAATTGCGCCACACAATCTAATTTAAATGTTCAATATTAAAAATGCCATTTACTCTATCACATATCGCTTTAGTTCTTCCTTTAAAAAACAGTAAAATACTTTCGTTCACTGGATTGGTCGCAGGAAGCGTTGTTCCTGATTTTGAATTTTATTTTCAATTAAAAGAAGGAACTCAAATTGCTCACACAATACATGGAATATTTCTTTTTAACCTACCCTTAGCACTTGTTTTAACATTCATATTTCATTTGTTATTAAGAGACCTATTAATAATTAATCTACCCGGATCACTTCGATCAAAGTACGAACATATTATTGGTTTCGATTGGTTAAATTATTGCAAGCAGAACAAATTAAAACTGCTTGTATCAATAGTCTTAGGATGTTCTGGGCACATCTTTATAGACGGCTTTACGCACCAAGATAGTTTATTGGCTCAGTACTTACCAATCTTAAATACAACCGTAGGAGTTTTCGACAAACCACTTTCAGATGTGTTGCAAATAACTCTAAGTAGTATCGGATTAATTTACCTTCTCTGGGATTTAGTAAAAATCCCTTCACCTAAAACCACTATAGCTAAAAGACATTCTTTCAAACATTTTTGGAGCATTTTAATAAGTGCTGCTTTCATCATCTTATTATTTAGACTAATGCTTTTCCCTGAATACAATTCATTTTGGGGAATTATTATTGCAACGATTGGGTCGGCATGCTATGCCTGGATCATTTCAGCAATTACTTCACTTATTTATTCACAAAAAAACACAAACAATGTCAAATCTTAATACATCCACAACCCTCATAGGCGATTCTAAAATCCTTAAAATTAAATTAAATAGCAATCTACTAAATGAAGAAGCCAACTCAATTAGGCGACTTATCAATCTCAGTATAAAATATGATTTTGACCAAGTTTTTATTGACTCAAAAAACGTTGAAAACATAAATCTTAGTGGGATCAATGAAGTTATTCATAGCCATTATCAGTTGCAAAAAACCCAACAAAAATTAGTCTTAGTTTACAAAGATAACACAGAGATGAAAAAATGGGTTTCAAATACTGGTTTAGAAAACTTTGTTGAAACAGCGATAATACCATCTTAAAAACATTCAAAATGAAATTCCTAACAATAATAACAGTAGTATTTGTTTCTTTTGGAGCTTTAGCACAACAGAATACAGATACCACTAAAATATTAACGCCAGAAGCAAGAGAAGTTTTTATTCAAAGTGCTTTGAAATTGCGAAGCGATAATAATTTCGAGATGGCCGTTTCATCTCTGGATAGCATTCTAGATAGAAACCCAGTAGATGCTGGCGCATTGCTTTTCAAAGGAGACTTATTGCTTCAACTGAATCAACATAGTGAGGCAGTTAAGACATACCAGCAATTACTTCCTTTAAATTACGAACCTGTTATAACACAAATAAATCTCTCTTATGCTTTATTTCTAACTCACAAACCCAAAAAGGCTCTTAAGATGGCACAGGCAGCTTGGGAATTGGATAAGCAAAATACGATAGGAATCATCAACCATTTTAATGCTATGCTATGGAACACAAAAACGAACGAAGCAAAATTATTTCTACTAGAAAATGATACTTTACTAGATGATTCCCAAAAGTTACTGTTGAATGCAAGATTATTAATGACCCAAGGACAATATACTCAAGGCCACAAAGCCTATGAAGATTTACTTAGCAAGCACGAGAATAAATATTTCACGAAAGAATTTACTGAAGCCTTAATAGGTAAAAAAGAGTATTTACGTGCAGAAAATTTAATTAAAAAAGACAGCTTGCTATTTTCAGAGAATGAATACCAAGATTTATTAGAGAAAATAAATGAAGGAAATAGACAATCAATAGGATCCAAAACAGTTTATTTTGAAGACATTGCACAAAACACTCGTTTTGCTCAAGAAATCTTTTGGGAGCAAAAAGAGTCAAACAAATACAGGTTTAAGGTGGGAGCCAAAAACACCTTGATTAAATCCAATGAAATAAACAAAACAACCGGAAAAGAATTCTATATCTCTTGCGATCAAAGATGGGGAATTACGTTAACCGGAAAGTCAGCCATGAACATCACACAACTAAAATCCAGTATGACTTCCTCTCGTATATTACTCACAGGTAAACAAGAGATTATGTTCAAGCCAAATGATCGAAAAATGATAGGAGCATCCATTAGCTCTGAAATTCTAAACTTTACTGCGGACTTATTTGCCAAAGGAACTAGAATGACCCAATTAGGCTACGAAACACATATAATGTTCAATGCAAGAAGTGGCTTTTTCTCCCAAGGAAGTGCAGGAATCTATTCTGACGACAATAAGAGATTATTATTCTTTGGTTCCCTATACCACACCATAAGAACAGAACCAACTATTAAATCGGGATTAAACATTTCTACGGTCCACTTTACGAATCAAAACATTACCGACTATTTTTCTCCCAAGGTATATTTAAACTCGGAAGTATTCGCAGATTTCATGACCGCCCTTCCAAATTCATCGAGATTATACTTTTACACGTTAGGTGCAATTGGAATTCAAAAAATTGAAACAAATTCAATTGAACCTGTATTTAGATTTGAATCTAAATTAGGTGCGAATTTCAAAAACTTTAATGCCTCATTGAAATACCAAACAAGTAATGTCTCTACAGAGAGTGGTACTGGTTACAAATACAATTGGTTCACATTAGAATTACTATTTAAACTGTAATTCATAATGACATTTTAACAAAACAAACTGAAAGAGACATTTCAACAATAAACAATCAATTAAGAGACTCCAACGTTATGTAAAGCTAATGATAGTTGATGGCGCAAAAGCTCCTGTGGGAAACTATGTATTTGCAACTGGGCCTTTTGTCACTTGAAAGGGCTTCATATCAAATCTAAATATTACTACGCTTTGACTTCCTTTATATCTGGAAGAGATGACGGAATTCTCATGCCTAATAACACATAAGAATACCGTTAAGAGAACTTAAACACACATCAGGAAAGACTTTTGTAATTGGATGGAAAGGAGGTAGCGTCAATTCTATTGATTTAAGATCTACATGTTATTGTCAACTTAAAGTGGAATCAAAAACTAATAGTAACCACAAAGTCTTTGGAAAAAAGAATTATTGATTGGGATGCATTCAATGTTATTATCCAAAAGATATACTCTACAAAAGTCGTGTGTGTATATAGCAATCTAATCATCAATTTTTGGTCAAGAAA
>CAJYBK010000086.1 GCA_913064955.1 uncultured Flavobacteriales bacterium | reverse complement strand
TAAAAAAGAGGTGTTGTTAACAATTTAAGACTCTTCGTCCATATTTACACGATCAATCTTATTAATTCCATCAACCGCTTTGAGTTTTTCAACAAGGCTAGACAGATGAATTGTATCGGAAACGTATAACATAATTTTACCTTCGAAAATCCCATCATTGGAGTCAAATGAAATGGATTTCATGTTAACATGCTGTTGCTCTGAAATAATTCGTGTAATATTTTGAACAATGCCTAAATCATCGATTCCAGTAAAGTGAATACCTGTAAGGAAACTTTCTTTTTTCTGATTGGCCCATTTAGCATTGATTACTCGATAAGCATAATTGGCTAACATTGTTTTTGCATTAGGACAATTGTTCCGATGAATTTTTATACCGTCATTAATTGTCAAAAAACCAAAAACTTTATCACCCGGCACTGGATTACAACATGGTGCTAAGGTGAAATCAAATTTGGTAGATGCATCTCCTATGATAATTTCTTCCTTCTTGCCAACAACTTTGGTGAAAATACTCTCAAAAGTGTCCTTAATTGACTTAGTGAAAGAGGATGGTAGTTTAAGTCTTCCCCCTTTTTGAACCAATGCTTTTAACTTAGAAAGGTCAACTTTTTCTTGAGCAATTTGAAAGAAAAGATCTGTATGTTCTTTAGCTTCAAAGTATTTAACCACTACCGTTATATTTTCTTCATCAAAGTCAACTTTTAAACTGTTGAATTTTCTTTCCAGAATTTCTTTTCCGTTGGCAGCAATTCTTTTCTGGTCTTCTTTCAATGCTGCTTTTATGCGTGAACGTGCTTTACTGGTTACAACATAATTAAGCCAATCCTCCTTAGGACTTTGTTTTTGCGAAGTAATGATTTCGATTTGATCACCGCTATTTAATTTGTAGCTGAGAGGAACCAACTTGTGATTGACTTTTGCTCCTATACATTTTGCTCCAACCTCACTATGTACGTCAAAGGCAAAGTCTAGTGCTGTAGCATTGACTGGCAAAGTTCTTAAGTCACCTTTCGGTGTAAATATGAATATCTCTTCAGAGAAGAGGTTCATTTTGAAGTCGTCAATAAAGTCTAGCGCATCACCTTCTTTGCTTTCTATTAGTTCTCGAATTTCAGAAATCCATTTATCAAACCCAGATTGCTGTTCACTATCTTCTTTGTATTTCCAGTGAGCTGCAAGGCCTTTCTCAGCTACTTCATCCATACGTTTGGTTCTAATCTGAACTTCCACCCATTTACCTGTTGGAGACATTACAGTAGTATGCAGTGATTCGTATCCATTTTGTTTAGGATGAGAAATCCAATCTCTTAATCTTTCTGGATTGGGCTTGTAAAAATCAGTGACAATAGAGTATACTTTCCAGCAGTCGGATTTCTCATCTTCCGGCTTAGAATTGATGATAACTCTAACCGCAAACAGATCAAATATCTCTTCAAAAGGAACGTGCTTCTTATTGATTTTATTAAAGATAGAGTTTATCGATTTGGTTCTACTTTTAATAGTAAAGTCTAATCCTTGCTTTTCTAAAACTGCTGCACTAGGAGAAATGAATTTTTGAATAAATCGCTCTCTGACCTCCCTTGTCTTTTCTAATTTAGATTCTAATTCTTGATATACAATAGGTTGTGTGTGCTTTAGAGAGAGATCATCCAATTCTGACTTTATGTTATACAGTCCTAAACGGTGAGCTAAAGGTGCATAAAGGAAAGATGTTTCTGAAGCAATCTTCATTTTTTTATCCTCTCGCATTGATCCAAGCGTACGCATGTTATGCAGCCTGTCTGCTACTTTAATCAATATAACCCTAATATCCTCAGGAATGGTCAGTAACATTTTTCTGAAATTCTCTGCTTGTGCAGAAGTCTCCATATCAAAAACACCAGATAGTTTTGTTAAACCATCAATAATGTTTCTGCACTTAAGATTGAACATTGATTCAATATCATCTAATGTGATATCAGTATCTTCAACTGTGTCATGCAAAAGAGCACACGCAATAGAAGTGGCTCCAAGTCCTATTTCTTCAGCACATATTTTTGCTACAGCAATTGGGTGAAAAATATACGGTTCTCCAGATTTTCTGCGCATTTCTTTATGCGCATCTACTGAGATTTCAAAAGCCTTTCGGATAAGTTTTTTATCATCTTCATCTAATTCAACTCTAATGGATTTAATTAAATCCTTATAGGCAGCCATTATCTGCAACTTTTCCTTTTCGTGATTAATTTCCATAATTATTAGATGATAATGTGATTACTTATTTCGCTGGCAGAACTTTAGCAGAAACTTCTCCAAATCCAACTCGAACCCCGTCTTTTTCTGAGTAACCTCTCATGATTACGGTGTCGTTGTCTTGTATGAATTTTCGTTCCGTACCATCTGCCATTTTTACACTTTTACTTCCAGCCCAACTTATTTCTAACATCGAACCGTAAGATCCTTCAGTAGGACCTGAGATTGTACCAGAAGCCATTGTATCTCCGCAGTTGATGTTACATCCATTTACAGAATGATGTGCCAATTGTTGGTTCATATTCCAGTACATGTGCTTATAGTTACTTTTGGTTACTACCGTTTCTGATGTTCCTTCCGGTTGAATACCCATCTCTATGTTGATGTCGATGTGCTTGTCTCCTTTGTACTCCAGATAAGGAAGCACTTTAGGATCTTGCACTGGACCTGAAGTTCTAAAAGGTTCCAAAGCATCTAAAGTGACAATCCATGGAGACATGTGTGATGCAAAGTTTTTTGCAAGAAATGGCCCCAAAGGAATGTATTCCCATTTTTGAATATCTCTTGCAGACCAGTCATTGAAGAGGGTCATTCCAAAAATATATTCATCAGCCTCTTCTGTTGAGATTCTTTCTCCCAACGGCTTACCTTGAAAAGTAATAAATGCCATTTCTAATTCAAAATCTAGTAGTCTACATGGAGCAAAAATTGGATCTTCTTCTGGTGAAGGTTTTAACTGTCCCATTGGTCTATGAAAAGGAGTGCCTGACACTACAATAGATGAAGATCTTCCATGATATCCAACAGGAATGTGTTTCCAATTAGGAAGTAAAGCGTTGTTAGGGTCTCTAAACATGCAACCTACGTTGTAGGCATGTTGCTCGCTTGAGTAGAAGTCTGTATAATCACCAATTTGAACTGGAAGATGCAATTCACAATCCTTTTGATTAGAAAGAATTTGAGCCACATGTTGTTCGTTTTTCTTTAATTCATCATTCGATTCTTCAAAAATTTCTGAAATTCTATTCCTAAGAATTCTATTAGCAGCTTTGCCTTTCAGCATCATTGCATTTAGGGTATCTTGTTCAAAATCGCTTGCAGAAAATGAAGTATTGTTTAAGTATCCAAAAGATGCAAGTTGATACAGGTCAATAATTTTATCACCTAATGCTACGCCCACCCTTTTATCGTTTGCTCCTTCTGAAAAGATACCAAAAGGAAGGTTTTGAATAGGGAAGTCCGAATTAGCAGGTACTGTTACCCATGATTTTAAATTTGGATTATTTGCTGAAATATTCATAATTGTTTTTTTATGCAAGTGATAACTCTTTAAAAAGTGGCTTGTTGTTCATTAGTGCAATGACATCTTGACCTACTTCCGAAATGATTTTGTCATTTTGACTATTGGTGATTACTTTGTCAAGAAGTGAAACCATCGATTTAATTTCGGATTCATTGATGCCTCTGGTTGTAATTGCTGCTGTCCCCAATCTTATTCCGCTAGTTACAAAAGGAGACTCTGTGTCGAATGGCACCATGTTTTTGTTGGTTGTTATATGTGCTTTAACCAAAGCATTCTCAGCATCTTTACCTGTTATACCTTTTGATCTTAAATCAAGTAAAACACAATGGTTGTCAGTTCCATCTGATATGATTTTATAACCTAAATTCATCAATTCTGCAGCCATAACTTGAGCATTTTTGATGACTTCTTGACCATAAGTTTTAAAGTTGTCGGTTAACGCTTCTCCAAATGCAACTGCTTTAGCTGCAATGACATGCTCTAAAGGACCACCTTGTGTACCAGGGAAAACTGCTGCGTCTAATAAAGAAGACATTTTTCGTGTATTTCCATTTTTTAATTTAATTCCAAATGGATTTTCAAAATCTTGCCCCATCATAATTACACCGCCTCTTGGTCCACGCAATGTTTTGTGTGTAGTAGTAGTAACAATATGACAATGTTTCATTGGGTTATTTAGTAATCCTTTGGCTATCAATCCTGCAGGGTGAGAAACATCAGCAAAAAGTATAGCGCCTATTTTGTCAGCGATTTGTCTTAGTTTTTCATAATCCCAATCTCTTGAGTAGGCCGAGGCTCCGCAAATAATCATTTTTGGTTGCTCCTTAATGGCAGTTGCCTCAATTTTATTGAAGTCAATTCGACCTGTTTCCTTTTCTACGCCATAAAAAGAAGTGTTGTACAACTTTCCGCTAAAATTAACTGGAGAACCATGAGTTAGGTGTCCACCATGAGAAAGGTCAAATCCTAATATTTTATCTCCTGGTTTTAAACAAGCCAGATAGACTGCTGCATTAGCTTGTGATCCAGAGTGCGGTTGGACATTAGCCCATGAAGCACCAAATAATTCTTTTAAACGATCAATAGCTATTTGCTCGATTTGATCTACTACTTCACACCCTCCGTAATATCTTTTGAAAGGAAGACCTTCCGCATATTTATTAGTTAAGATAGAGCCCATTGCGTCCATAACGCTTTGGCTTACAAAATTTTCGGAAGCGATTAACTCGATTCCTTCAATTTGCCTTTTGTTTTCCTGGGAAATTAAGTCGAAAATTTGTTTGTCTGTATTCATTTTTTGGTACTTCAAATTTATGAATACAAAAGTAATTATTCTATTTGGTTAATATTTTGATAACGCAAATAAATTTTGAAAGAAAGGAGTAGGAGTAGAGTAGGAAGACTTGATTCTAAAAAGTGACCTAGTTCCATTGAAATAAGGTAGAAGTTTGTTTTTATCTCCGTTGGAAAAGTAAAAAAGTAAAACGAAAAAACCAGCATCATAAAAAGATAACCTGTTCCATATAGTAAGGAAGTGAACTTTAAAGTTCGATGCTGAATGTAGGTAAGTTTCAAAATGATTTGACAAAGAAGAAAATATATGAAAAGAAATACGAGACTGAAAACAGTTTTGTAATAATAGAGTTGATACGAGGAGAAATTTTCAAAAATGGAAACCATTAAAGAGTCAGTTGGATCGAAATATTTATCTACAGCTCCTCCTTTTTCCATTAATTCCACATAATTCATTCGATAGGTGAGGTTTTTAAACACATAGTCTCTTATGAAGTCCATGTAGAATAAAAGTGCGATTGCTAAAATGATTAATGATACACGAAAAAAGTTTCGGTTCTCAAATGTATTGTTTAAGAAAGTAGCAGGTGTGTTATTCGACCAAATCTTATTCAACCAAAATCTGAAGAATATAAAAGAACCGGCTGCAGATATGAGTAGTGCAACCAAGCCAACTAAGTTATTGTCAAACATTTGATTTCAACTTGTTAATTCCTGAAAATTTTTGAACCCATAAATACCACATTAAAAAGATGATTCCATAAATCAAAACTTGAAAAGTTACATTGTGATTGAAATCTAGGTATTGTGGCCATTTCGCTTCTATTAAGGTTAAGCCAGAAACTCTTAAAGCGTTAGCAAAATGAATGATGATTATACCAGCAGGTATGAACCACCATTTGTGTTTATGTTTACCAGGAAATGCGATGATGAAAAGGGAAAAAAGCCCCATTACTTTAAGTCCGTTGCAAGGTTCTCCAATCCAAGTACCATGAGAGAACTGAAATTCTTCTAATCTGACAATAACTAAGTCTTGGGTAATTTCGGTGACAGAAGTATAGCCAAACAAATTGGTAAACCAACCTGCAGTTTCTCCAAGGTAAATAGTGAGTGTTTTATTGATTCCTGAACTGTCTACTTGATCGATGTTAGAGCCATCAAGTATGTAAATGTATTTGTAGAGAGAGAACCAAACGACAGTTAGAATAGTAAAAAGAAGAATAAACTTGATGAATGGATTTTTTAAAATTTCCTTCATACGAAGTGTTAATCTACAGACTCTTCATTTGTTTTAAAGTGATCGAATGCTTTCTTTCCTCCGAAAGCAGCTCCGATAGCGATAAGGAAACTGATACCTCCATCTACAGGGATACATGGTGGTGGCCAACATGGTGGCGGGGCTCCTCCTGATGGACCACCTGGAGGAGCTGCTCCAGCAGGTGGTTGAGCGTTTGCTGAAATTGACATTGCTAAAATAGCAATAACAACTAGGATCTGTTTCAAGTATTTCTTCATTATTGGGTGCAAATATAGGTATATAAATATTTTAACCTGCAACAAAGAAAGAAATTTTCCTTCAAAGCCGTTTTTTTTATTGATAATTGTAAATATTTAATGGTTGAATGACGTGGTTTTATCGTTTAGGGTGTGATAAAATAGGATTTGATACCTGGTTAAAGTTGCGGAATACTATTATCTTTGAACACTTATTTAAATAAATGAACAATACGGAAAGTCATAAAGAAGAAAAGTTAGTAAACTTAAAAGATTTAAAGTGGATCTATAAATCCTTGATTAAAGGATGGTATCTTTTATTGTTATTGCCTGTTGTAACAGGTTCAATCGGGGCATTCATGTCGTATAAAAAGGTGTCGCAGTATACTTCTCAAATGCAGTTGTTGCTCGAGTCCAATGAAGTGTATGATTATCAGGCATCTATTAATAGGAGTGTAGGAATGCAGTATACCGATATATCTAATCAGATTAGGGTATTGAAATCCTATGACTTGATCGAGCAAGCAGTAGACAAGTTGGATCTAAATGTTACCTATTACATAGCAGGTCGTATAAATACTATCGAGGTGTTTTGGGGAGTTCCGTTTAGAGTAGATTTGAAGAGTTTTGATAACAGGTTAGCGAACAAACGGTTAATATTTAAAGTTATTGATGATGAAAGTTACCAGATTGTTTTTGAATACGAAGGAAAGGACGTAGTGAACACGCATAAGTTCAATACAGAAGTTATAAGTAAATGGTATGTTCTGAATGTGAAGTCATTTATTGATATTAGTAGTATTACTGCAGATTATGAATTGTCTTTTCACAAGGACGATTACTGGATAAACAAAGTGAAATCAGGATTGGAAATAGTCAATCAGGAATACACTACGATTTTGAATATTTCGTTAACGGATGAAATTCCGGCTAGGAGTAAGATGATTTTGGATACGTTAGCTAGTGTTTATTTGACCTATACAATGCAGAGCCAATTTGACATCAATGAGAATACCTTGCATTATATTGGAAGGCAATTAGGAGAAGTAACAGTAATGCTTGATTCTATTGCAGAAGAAATGGATACCTTAAGGGTAGATAAAAATGTGTTGGACCTAGGGAGAGAAACGGAAGTGATATTTTCCAAGTTGTTTAGTCTAGAAGAGAATATAGTAGGAGTTGAAAGTAGTTTACAATCATTGAATCATTTGGAGGAGTATATTGAAACTTCTGATGGCAATCTTTTGCCACCTTCCTTGTATATTTTAGATGATAATTACTTACAGAAGTCACTTTCTTCCTTTTATACGGATCAATTGGCTAAAAACAACATGAAAACCAAGGTTACTATGGATCATATGGGATTTAAAGAGTTGGAAGAGAAAATAAGTCTGCAGCGTCTTGATTTATTGGTTTATATTGCCAATACTGCAGAAGCCCTTACGGCTAAATTGAAAGACTTGAAAAAAGAAAAATCTTTATTGGAGGCTGTGATACGAAAGTTGCCTAAAACGGGGAGGGAATTCAAGGATGTAGAGCGTATGATGCAGGTGAACGAAAAGTTATATCTGTTTCTATTAGAGAAGAGAGCAAATACCTTTATAGCAAGGTCAGGAATTATTCCGAGAACAAAGGTGATTGAGAAAGCGAGAGTTGTGGCTACATTAGGCGGGGATTATGTAACTAAAGGCGTGTATTTTGCCGTTATAGGCTTGGTGTTAGGCGTTTTGTTGGCACTTGGGAAATACTGGCTGTTTAATAAGTTTGAAAATGTGATAGACCTAAAAGATGCTACTAAACTTCCAGTATTGGGTAGTTTGCCTTTTGAGAAAAATATTGAAGGATTGGGAGTGGATACTTCTTCAAAATCTGGTTTAATGGAGTCTTTAAGAGGAATTCGAACCTCTTTAAGTTATTCTTCTGGTAAGGAGGGGCGTGTTTTTATGGTTACCTCCATCCATCCAGGGGAAGGTAAAACATTTATTTCTGGGAATTTGGCAGCATTATATGCGCAGTCCGGGAAGAGGGTGTTGATTGTAGATTTTGATTTGCATAAACCTAGATTGCATAAATTTCTAAAAATGGAAAATGAAAAAGGTAACTCCAATTTCTTATCTGGACAAGGAACTATTGAAGAAATGATAAAAGAAGTGAGTGATAATTTGTTTACAATTACTTCTGGTCCTGTTCCTCCAAATCCATCGGAATTGGTGTTGTCTGAAAAAGTGGATGAGTTAATAAAGTACGGCTTAGCTAATTTTGATTATGTGTTTTTAGATTCTCCTCCTGTTGGATTGATAAGTGATGGTGTTGTTTTAATGAGTAAAGTAGACGTCTCCATATTTGTTATGAATACTAAAATGGCTAATAAGAAAGGCGTCAAGTATTTAGAGGGTATAGTGAGTGATGTTAATGTACTTAACAAAGGGGTCGTGTTAAACGGTGTTAAAGTGAAAAAGTGGAGGTATTATTATGGGAAGTATGGATACGGTTATGGATATGGTTACGGCTACGGCTACGGCTATGGCTATGGTAATAGCTACGGAGATAAAAAAAGTACTTAATCAAGCTTAAAGAGTTGTTTAGAAGTAATAGTAATCGATTTATCAACAATATTGAAGTTCTACCATTAAATTATTACCTTTGTTAAGGTATACGACTATATAATATATAATAATAATTCTTATGAAAAATATTTCATTGACCATTTTTACAATTTTAGGAACTGTTGGTAGTTTATTTTCACAAACTCAGGTGGGACCAGGTGGGGTTGGAGATGCTTCTACTTTGTCCATTTGGTTGGATGCGAATCAATTAAGCTTAAGTGATTCCGATCCAGTTGCTACATGGGCAGATATGAGTGGGAATAGTAATGACTTCACACAGGGAAATTCCACTTTTCAGCCTGTTTATGTAACTGCAAGTGATTTAAATGGTTTGCCAGGAGTTTATTTTGACGGAACCAATGATTTTATAAATTCCTCATCGATATCAGCACTAAATAGCGTTAAGAGCACTACCTTCTCAGTTACCAAATTGGATGCAGGGTCGTTAACAGCTTCTGGACAAGTTAGGTATATTTTAGAACATCATTATTCTAATTTCTCACCATATACAAGGTATGCGTATTTGAGGGACAACATTAGTTCTACTAGAATAGTGGGTTCTACTAGAAAATCTACAGGAGGTTATGGTTATGTAAGTCGTAATATTACAACACCATTATACGATAGGGTTTATTCAACATCTTGGACTTTAGAGGCAGCCAACAATACAAAACTTAGGGTGAACGGTAGCAGTGCAACTGTTACGGGAACTAATGGAGCAATAGTAAATCATGTAACTACCAATTTAGGGAAACAGTTTAATGAAAATACTTTATTTTTTAAAGGTTTAATGTCAGATGTTATATGTTTCAATACAATTTTAAATTCAGCTCAACATCGAATTGTAGAGAATTATTTAGCAAATAAATACAATTTAAACATTGGTACTGAGAGCAGATATGCTTACAATAGTACTTACTCTCATGAATTAGCTGGAATAGGAAGAGATGATGCTTCTAATCAGCATTTAACAGCTAGAGGGACTGCTATTGTTGAGATAACAGCGGCTAGTTTGGATGATTTAGACTACTTGTTGTGGGCGCATAATAATGCATCAACGGGAACGTCAACGTTGAATGCGCCTAGTACTTATAGTGCCACAGGTGGTACAGCAATGGATAGAGTTTGGAGGGTTGATGAGACAGGAGAAACAGGTGATTTAACATTGGTATTTGATTTGACTGGTTTGGCATTTGGAGATGATGCAGATTATGAATTGTTAGTTGATACTGATGGAGATTTTTCAAACGCCACACAAATTGTAGGTACTGTTGTTTCTGATGTAGTAACTTTTTCAGTGACCAGCGGGCAGTTAAGTGCAGGTAATTATTTTACCATTGGAAATACTCAAAGGAATATTATTTCTGTTGCGGATGGGCAAGATTGGAATGATGCTTCTACATGGAATTGCGGCTGCATCCCTGGAAGTGCAAGTAATGTAACTATTGATAATGGACATAGTGTTACGTTAACTGATGACAGAAGTGTTACAGATTTAGCAATTAATACTACAGGAGCATTAATATTAGATGCTACTGTTAGTCTTACGATTTTAGGTGATGTAAGTGTCGATGGTTCGCTTAGTGCAGATATTTCTAGTAATTTTGACTTTACAGGAAGTAGCGCTCAAACAATTAATGTTAGTAGTTCTGTCAATTTTGGTAATGTTGAAGTTGATAATGCTGCAGGCTTAACATTTGCTTCTGGGATTTATGAATTCAGTGGAGTATTGACGCCAACAGATGGTGCAATTGATATGGGGGATTTAGATGTTACATTTGTTTCTAGTGCATCTGGGACTGCTGTGATAGGTATTATTGGTGTTGGAGGTTCAATTACTGGGATGGCAAATGTTAAAGTACAACGATTCATTCCAGGTGGTGTAGCTGGTTTTAGAGATTTAGGGATGCCTTTAAATGCTATGAAATTAAGCGAATGGGATGACGAATTATTTATTAGTGGATCTGGTTTTCCTGACGGATGTGCTTACACAAATCCTGGGTGTTATCATTCAGCTTCTTATTGGAGGTCTGATTTACAAAGTTATCGTACAGTCAATAACCTTGATTCAAACATAATAAATGGAGATGCTTTGGAAATTTTCATTGGAGATGATCTTACTAGTTTTTCTGGAGCAGTTTTGACCGCTGCAGGAGAGCCTAATACTTCTTTGTCTGTTGATATTCCTGTTCAAAATGGTTGGAACCTAGTTGGAAACCCATTTTTAAGTCCTCTGGACTTTGATAATATTACGAGAAACGGAACTACTGGAAATTATTTTTACGCTTATGATCCTGCTGATGGCGGAGGGTTTAAATATTGGGATGGTAATAATCAAGTCGCTTCAGATGTTTTGTTGAACGATGGCATATTGTCAGCGTTTCAAGGGTTTTGGGTGTTTCACACGGGTGCTGCTTCTACTATTACGATCAATCAAGGCTCTAAATCGCCTAGTGCAAATGATAACTTTATGAGAAGTTCTGAGGAACTAAATAATAGTTTGATGTCTTTTACATTAAATGACAGTGAAAATACAACGAAGGCTATAGGTTTTTTAAATTTGGATACAGACGAAACAGTGACAAACTTGAATGTACCCAAATTTGATATAAGCACTAGGTCAAAATCTGCTATTTATACATCAGATTTGAATAATAATGAATTAGTAGTTAATAATTTAATTGAACATAATTCATGTTTTGAGGTGCCAATTTTAGTCGATGTAGAAGGAAGCGGTACTTATCATATAACATTTGATAACCTAATGGAAGGTTATGAAGTTTTTGCAAAAAATAATGTAACACATCAAAATATTAAATTAACAAATGAGATGGGAATTAGTTTCCAGGTTGATAAGGAGGATAATGAACGATTAAATCCAATTACTTTGATGTTTAAGAAGGATTTTGAATGTGCGGAAACGCAAATTTCAGATTACGATATCTTTACTTTTGGTACGGAATTAAAAGTATTTTATAATGCTACCAGTTCTGATAATGTATTTATCAATGTGAGCAGTGCAATAGGTAAAGTGGTTTTAAACAATGTCCCAATGAATACCTCGACTAAATCTAAAGTAATTGATGTAACTGGTTTGTCAGGAATATACTTAGTTAGTATTGTTAATGAAGAAGGACATTTAGTAGAGGTGAAAAAAGTTTATATTAATAACTAATTTTTTGCTTTTCTACACGTTTGAGATTGTTATATCGAATTTATAGAAATATCTAATGTCTCGAATTTATTCACTTGATTATTTAAGAGGGATTGTAGCATGTGGTATAATGATTTTTCATTATACCACATGGACTTTTGGGGAGTTTGATTCAAACTTTTTTTTAGGAAGATTAGGTCTTTATGGTGTTTCTATTTTTTACATCTTAAGTGGTCTAACTTTATTTTTGGTTTATAGTCAAAAAATGAAAATTGATTTAAGCGGCCTTAAATCTTTTTTTGTAAAGAGAATTTTTAGAATATTTCCATTAATGTGGTTGGTCACGTTGACTGCCATTTTCCTATCAGGGCAATGGCCAGATTGGTTTAATTTGTTTTTAAATCTTTCTGGTTTGTTTTCTGTATTTAAATGGGATGTAGCCTTTTCACCGGGCATATGGTCCATTGGTAATGAACTAGTGTTTTATATGTTGTTTCCTTTGGTTATTTTTCTTTTTAGATTACGAAACCCAATTTTTTTAATAGTCTTTTGTAGTGTTGTTTTTGTGGTTTATTGTTGTTTTGCATTTGGTTTACTACAAAACGATAATCCGCTCAACACACAGTGGAAAATGTACATAAATCCATTGAATCAATTTTTTCTATTTTTGGCAGGTATTCTTATAGGGGTTGCAAATAAACATATAAAGCTGAATAACCTATCTGCTATCTTATTAATTTTAACCTCGATTGGTCTGTTTTCATTCTATCCTGTAGTTGGAGATAAAATCGCTTTAGTTA